>NZ_JAOCFS010000019.1:0-62633 GCF_029842105.1 Empedobacter sp. GD03797 | reverse complement strand
TGTTGGTATGATGGGAAATATTTTTTGTTTTTTTTTTGATGTGAGATGTGAAATAGGAGGTTCTAAAAGAGAAAAGCCCATTTTTAACGCACAAAATGATTAGACGTTTTGCTTTTCTTTTGTTCAAGAAAAGCAAAATGGATACTTTATGGTTATCGACTCGGGGAAAATTCTACGAAGTAGAATCTATTTATAAATAAAAAAAGCTCGAATAAATCGAGCATCATATAATTATTCATTTCATAATATTATACGAGATGTTCCAAAATTGTATTTAATTCTTGTAATTCGACCAAGAAACCATCGTGTCCAAAAATAGAATCTATTTCGATGAATTTTGCATTTGGAATATGATTCGCTATAAATTTTTGCTCACTTAGAGGAAATAAAATATCAGAAGAAATTCCAATCACTAAAGTGTTCGAAGAAATCTGAGACAAAGATTTCTCTAAAGATTCTCTATTTCGAGCCAGATTTTGTGAATCCATGGCTTTCGAAAGTGTCCAATAAGAATGAGCATTGAATCTGTTTGCTAATTTTTCACCTTGATATTTTTGATAAGAAGAAGCTTTGAAATCATTGTAAACAGAATCCTCGTCTTTTTGCTTCTGTTCATATATAATATAGGTACGATAAGACAACATCGCAATTGTACGCGCTGCAATCAATCCATTTCTTCCTCCATCCTCAGTTTTATCGTTAAAAGTTGCATCTGCTTCGATAGCTAAACGCTGCGATTCGTTGAACGCAATTCCCCAAGGAGAATGTATTGCATTTGTCGCCAACAAAACTAAATTGTCCACTTTAACTTGATCAAGTAACGTAAATTCTAACGCTTGTTGACCACCGAGTGAACCACCAATTAATAAATGAATAGTTGAAATTCCTAAATGATCTGCCAACAATTGATGCGCGTTTGCCATATCTTTTATTGTAATTGTAGGAAAATCTCGATAATAAGGCGAATTTGTTTCAGGATTTGTAGACAACGGATTTGTTGTTCCGTAATTAGAACCAATCACATTTGCACAAATAATAAAATGATCTTTTGGATTGAACAAATCATTTTCTCCAAAAAGACCAGCCCACCAATCGAAAACATCCGAGTTTGCCGTTAAAGCATGACAAACCCAGATGATATTATTTTTTTCGGGATTCAATGTTCCCGCTGTATGATAAGCAATGGTTAAATTTTCGAGAATTTGACCATTTTCTAATTGAAATGGCTTTGTATAATTATATTGATGAAAATTCACTGAATTAATTTATAGCTAAAAATACTTTGTTTACTTAATTTTATCAAAAGCTTGCTGAAGATCATTTTTGATATCATCAATATATTCGATTCCGACAGAAAGACGCAATAATCCTGGAAAAACTCCAGCAGATTTTTGTTCATCATCACTCAATTGTTGATGAGTTGTTGCGGAAGGATGAATAATTAATGATTTTGCATCGCCAACATTTGCCAAATGACTTATCAATTCTAAACTATCAATAAATTGATTCGCTTTGTCTGCATCACCTTTAATTTGGAATGATAAAACAGCTCCGAAACCATTTTTCAAATATTTTTTCGCCAAATGATGACTTGGAGAAGTGATTAATCCAGGATAATTCACTTTTTCTACTTGCGGATGAAGTTCTAACCAACGCGCAATTTCTAACGTATTATCCAAATGTTTCTGAACTCTTAACGACAACGTTTCTAAACCTTGTAACAATAAAAAAGAATTGAACGGTGAAATTGCGGGACCAAAATCGCGCAAACCTTCAACACGAGCACGAATAATAAACTGAATATTCCCAAAAGGTCCATTCACACCGAAAACATCAGAAAAAACTAAACCATGATAACCTTCTGATGGTTCAGAAAATTGTGGAAATTTACCATTACCCCAATCATAATTTCCGCCATCCACGACAACTCCACCGATCGAAGTTCCATGTCCACCGATCCATTTTGTTGCAGATTCAACGACAACATTTGCTCCATGTTCTAAAGGTTTGAAAATATAACCGCCCGCACCAAATGTGTTATCCACAATAAATGGAATATTATGTTTCTTCGCAATTGCAGCGATTGATTCAAAATCTGGAACATTAAAACTCGGATTTCCTATCGTTTCTGCATAAATCGCTTTTGTATTTTCATCAATTAATGATTCAATTTTAGCTGGATCTGCATCTTCAGCAAAGCGAACATCAACACCTAAACGTTTAAAACCAACTTTAAATTGATTATATGTTCCGCCATAAAGATTAGAAGCTGAAACAAAATTATCACCTGATTCTAAAATATTATTTAAAGCAATAAATTGTGCCGCTTGTCCCGATGAAACAGCTAATGCTGCAACACCTCCTTCGAGCGCAGCAATACGTTTTTCGAAAACGTCGGTTGTTGGATTCTGAATTCTTGTGTAAATGTTCCCAAATTCTTTCAAAGCAAATAAATTTGCTCCGTGTTCAGCATCATTAAATACATAAGAAGATGTTTGATAAATTGGAACAGCGCGAGAGCCTGTTGTTGGGTCTACTTCTTGACCTGCGTGTACTTGTAAAGTATCGAAATGTAATTGTTTTTCTGTTGACATAATAAAATTGTTTTGAATGTGACTACGATTAATAAATAGTAGGGTAGGTTAGTTAGCTGAAATTAGCAGCTGCACATTCGAATTTTACTATTGATACAATTATAGATGCTCTGAAGCAGGACGCCGTGTCCAAAAGAATGTTTTTTAGAATTGTACTTCATCTTTAAAAAAATTATTCATTTCTAACTACACTTTGTAGTTTTATATTAGATGTGAAATTAGAATAATTTTCTAAATAATAAAATTTAGATTTATTTTTTAGAAAATAAATCTATAAAATCAATTTATAAAGAATATTTATACCAAAAAGCTAAAAATATTTCTTTCGAAATCTATAAAAAGGATTTAAACAGAATAAAATTTGAAGTAAAATGGAGAATATTAGGTTAAAAACATAAAAAAGGAGATCAAAATTGATCTCCTTTTAAGTTTTATGATAAAAAAGTAATTAGTTTGCTAAAACGATTACTTTATTATTGTTCATTTCTATTGTTCCTCCTTTGATATCTAACAATAATGTAGATTCATTAGATGGAGAACTGTAAACTTTGCCAGATTGATTATCGAAATCTTCGAAAGTTTTTGTGTGAACTTTAATTTTGATTGTTCCTTCACCTAAAGTTGCAACGATAGGAGCGTGGTTATTTAATAACTGGAATTCACCATCTTTCCCTGGTAAAGTAACAGCATCTACTTCTGCATCGAAAACTACGAATTCTGGCGTAATAATTTGTAAGTGCATAATCCTATTGTTTTTAAAAAAAAGAGTACTTAGCAACTTTCAAAAAGAAAAGAAACGTAAGCACTCTTTGTATGGTTAAACTATATTATTTAGCTTCTGCTAACATTTTTTCTCCAGCTTCAATCGCTTCTTCGATTGTACCACGTAAGTTGAATGCAGCCTCAGGATATTGGTCAACTTCACCATCTAAGATCATGTTGAATCCTTTGATTGTATCTTTGATGTCTACTAAAACACCTGGGATACCTGTAAACTGTTCTGCAACGTGGAATGGTTGAGATAAGAAACGTTGGATACGACGTGCACGGTGTACAACTAATTTATCCTCTTCTGATAACTCTTCCATACCTAAAATCGCGATGATATCTTGTAAAGCATTGTAACGTTGTAAGATTTCTTTTACACGTTGTGCTGTTTCGTAATGTTCTTTACCAATAATTGTTGGTGATAAGATACGAGATGTAGAGTTCAATGGATCTACCGCTGGGTAAATACCTAATGAAGCAATTTTACGATCTAATACCGTTGTAGCATCTAAGTGCGCGAAAGTCGTAGCTGGCGCAGGGTCAGTTAAATCATCGGCAGGTACATATACTGCTTGTACAGATGTAATAGATCCGTTTTTAGTAGATGTAATACGCTCTTGCATAGCACCCATTTCAGTTGCTAATGTTGGCTGATAACCTACGGCTGATGGCATACGTCCTAATAAGGCAGAAACCTCAGAACCTGCTTGTGTAAAACGGAAGATATTATCTACGAAGAATAATACGTCACGTCCTTGACCTTGTCCATCTCCGTCACGGAAATATTCAGCTAATGTTAAACCTGTTAAAGCAACACGAGCACGTGCACCTGGAGGTTCATTCATTTGTCCGAAAACGAAAGCAGCTTTAGACTCTTTCATGTTTTCGCTATTTACTTTAGATAAATCCCAAGATCCACCTTCCATAGAGTGCATGAAATCTTCACCGTAATTAATTAATCCAGCTTCAATCATCTCACGCATTAAGTCATTACCTTCACGAGTACGCTCACCAACACCAGCGAATACAGATAAACCTCCGTGTCCTTTAGCGATGTTGTTCATCAACTCCTGAATTAATACTGTTTTACCTACTCCGGCACCACCAAATAAACCAATTTTACCACCTTTTACGTATGGCTCTACTAAGTCAATTACTTTAATACCTGTAAATAAAACTTCTGCAGATGTTGATAATTCTTCGAATTTTGGAGCTGGACGGTGAATAGGTAAACCGTTTTCTTTGTCTAAATTCCCTAAACCATCAATAGCATCTCCAACTACATTAAATACACGTCCTTTGATGTTTTCTCCGATAGGAACCATAATTGGTTTTCCTAAAGCGATAACTTCTTGACCTCTTTGTAAACCATCAGAACTATCCATTGCGATACAACGTACAGTATCTTCACCGATGTGTTGCTCGACTTCAAGAATTAATGTTTCTTTTCCTTGACGAGGAACCTCTAATGCATCATAAATATTTGGAAGGCCTTCTGCGTTATCAAAAATAACGTCAATTACAGGTCCAATAACCTGTGCAATCTTACCTTTCTTTTGATTTGCCATTATATGAAATGATTTAGTTTATTTTATTTGGGTGCAAAGGTAAGTTAAAAACATTGTATAATTTATATACTTTTTAAGATTTTTGTCATAATATTTTGATTAGTAATCAGAATATTATAAACAACGAACTTCTAAAACAAAAATATCAATCCTTATCAACTCCATTTCCGCCATACATTTCTTGTACTTTTTTCTGATAATCTTCATAAATCTTATCAAATTCTCCTCTCGAAATTGTTTTATCAGAAATATTATTGAAATAAGAATTAAATTCTTTATCATTATTTATAGTTTCGATATTCGTCATTTTAACAATTGATGTTGAACCAGTTTCATTTTTAGGTTTTATTGTAATTTCTAAAACTAAGCCTGGAAGTCCACCAAAATTGTTTGGTCCACATTTCGTTTTTATACTTTTGGCAAACCATACTTCATACGTATTTTTAGATTTTTCCATTGTTGCTTTTGTGGCAACAATTCCATTTATCGTTTTAGTATCTCTACTAAAAACCCAATTTTCGTCTAATTTTAAGGGAGATTTTACCTTATAATTTCTATTTTCAATATTAATATCTTCGTAAATATTTTTTTCTACAGGATTAATAATTGTATAATTTATGGTATAACTTCCAATCATTTCCATATTATTACTATTCAATTTTGGTCGTTCTTTACTCAAACACAAATTGTTTTCATTGACAAACAAATCGTATGTTTTTGGCGCTTCATATTGTTCAATTATATCAGGATAAGCTGCCAATCTCTTCTCTTCTTGCTCTGATAACAAGCTTTTCCCTTCATATTCAACTTTATAATTTTGAGCGAATAATGAAACAATTGGTAATAAAAAAAGTATAAATATCTTCATGATTGATTCTCTTGATGTTATGTCTATATTTAAATTTATAAAATCAATTTCATTAATCCTAATTTTATTTTACTTCTTACTATAACAATCAGAATATTACAATCAAAGGAAATTAAAAATAGATTTGAAGTTCGATTTGAAAGCCTTAATTTTGTGCAAAATCATTTTTAGTGAACGTTTATCAATCCTTAGAAGAAATCAAACCTATCAAACGTCCTGTCCTTACTTTGGGCATGTTTGATGGTGTGCACATTGGACATCAATCTATTCTGAAACAACTCAATACAATTGCAAAAGAAATTGATGGAGAAAGTGTTTTGATTACTTTTAATCCACATCCCAGAATGGTTTTACAGCCAAATTGTGATCTTAAATTTTTGAACACTTTAGAGGAAAAAGAAAATGTTTTACGTCAATTTGGGTTAGAACATTTGATTATTCAAGCGTTTACAAAAGATTTTTCACAAGTAACTTCTGTAGAATTTGTCAAAAATTTATTGGTTGATAAAATCAATATTGATACGTTAGTCATTGGTTACGATCATCATTTCGGGAAAAATAGAGAAGGAAATTTCGAGCAATTACAAGTTCTTTCGAAAGAATATGGTTTCAATTTGATTCAATTGCAAGCTGTCGAAGAAAATGATGTGGCGGTGAGTTCTACAAAAATTAGAAATGCACTTATCGAAGGAAATATCGCATATGCGAACAAAGCGTTAAACTATCATTATCCACTTTCTGGAGAAGTTGTTCATGGTGATAAAATTGGGCGTACACTTGGTTTTCCTACCGCTAATTTACAAGTTGATCCTAATAAATTGATTCCAAAAGATGGTGTTTATGCGGTTGATGTTTTTGTAGATAATCAAAAATATTTAGGTTTATTAAGTATCGGATTTAGAGAAACGGTTACCAATTCTCGCGAACATCGAGTAGAAGTGAATATATTGGATTTTGATCGAGAAATTTATGGAGAAACAATTCGCCTTGAATTTTTAGGTCATTTGCGAGATGAAAAGAAATTTGATTCTTTAGATGATTTAATCACCGCGATGAATCAAGACAAAGAAAATGCAATAAAACATTATTCAAAATAAAATTTCCGAAGTCAAAAATTAATCATTTGACTTCGGAAATAATTTACTTCTTAACAACTTTCTCTACTAAAGCATTTCCTTTAGAATCTGTAATATGAATTAAATAAACTCCAGATTGTAATTGATTTGTTGAAATAGAATTTCGATTATTCATCGAAATGATCTTTTGTCCAATCAAATTATATAATTCTATTTTTGCGATTTCTTCTTTAGATTTTATATGAATAACATCTTGGAAAGGATTCGGATATATCTTTATTGATTTTAAGTTCTCTACTTCATTTGTTTTCAATAAATCTTGAGATGCCTTATAATAATTTGGTACGCCATAACCTAATTGATTTGAAGGAAAGGAAAAAAGATGAGCAGATTCTTGAATTTTATCTTTTAAAATATCATGTTTAATTTTAGGAAATTGTTGAATCATTAATGCTACAGCTCCTGCTGAAACTGGTGATGCAAATGAAGTTCCATTCGAATAAGTTAAACTTCCATCAGGCAAATAAACTACAATATTTTGTCCTAAAGCTGATACATTTGGTTTAATTTCCCCTAATGCGTTTGGTCCAAAAGACGAAAATGCTGCGGGATTTTTGTATATATCATTTGCTCCAATTGAAAACACATTTTTAACATCTGCAGGTGCTGAAATCATTTTCCAAGGATCATTTCCTTCATTACCAGCTGCTACCACAACAAAAATTCCTTTATTAGCAGCTATTTCAGCTCCTTTAGAAATTAATGTCGTTTTTCCGTCCATATTATCAAATGTATAATCGTATCTCGCATCATCAAAAGCATAATATCCCAAAGAGGTATTTATTACATCAGCACCTACACTATCTGCTCTTTCTGCAGCTTGAACCCAATACATCAACTCTTTTGGAGTTTCTGAAGTATTGTCTTCTGATCGATATAACGAATATGTAGCTTTTGGTGCAGTTCCTACATATTTTCCATCAACTTCTGCTGTCATTGTAGATAAAACCATTGTTCCATGATTATCTGCATCATATACATTTTCTTTTTTATCTACAAAATCATAGGTGTCAAGAATTCTATTCTCTTTACGCAATATATCAAATGCTGAAATTTTATCAACTCTAGGAAAGCCAGCATCAATAACTGCTATCAAAACTCCTTGTCCTAAAATATTATTATTGTGAAGTGGTTTTAAATTAATTTGGTCAATAAAATCATTAGCATAACCATAATTAAACTCTTCTGAATTATGTATTAGATCTTTCCATTTTGACAAATTTTTATTTGATGATTTAGGAACTGAATTACGAACCAAAGATTCTGCAGTTTCAACAAAACTTAATGCTTTTAATTTACTCAAAATAGTTTCATCAGAAATCTCTACCATCATAGTATTCAACCATTTCGAATGCCCAATATAATTTAATGATAATTTTTTAAGTTCATTAATTCTATACTCAGATATAGGAACATCTTCCTCAGTGATCGAGATTTTATACTTTTCTCTTCTATCTAATGATCGTTGAGAAAGTATCTGCAAAGGGTTTGATAAAAAATTTGATGTATTTTCCTTTGGTTTTAATTTGACCAAGTATAAATCTTGAGCCAAAGAAAAAGTAAAGCCAAGTAATATTAAAGTTAGAGATAAAAATTTTTTCATAAATGTTAATTCGTTCAATACGACTAAATTAACATTTTATTTTACTTTGATTGATAATAAGTAAAAATTTCTTTCTTATTCTTTTCCAAAACTCCTAAAAGCGTCGCATCAACTTTTGGTTCGTTAGTCGTTAAAACAATTTTATCATTTATTTTTTCGAATGTAATGACAAGATTATTCGTTGTACTTTCAAACGAAATTTTATCTTTCGATTTCTTTTGTAATTTGAAATTGGTACGTAAAATATCTGATTTTACTGTAAATTTTAATGGTTTATAAACAATCGCTGATTTGTCAATTACAGATTTTTTTGGCGAAACTTCCATCATCGAAGCTGTTTCTAATGATGTATTCGCAGCACGTTCTTCTGCAACAACCGTCATTTTCATCACATCAGAAGTGTCTTTTAATTTAGAAGCACCTCTAATTACAACACCTGAAGCTTTCCCTGCTAATTTATCCGAAATAACTGAATCTTTTATATAGCCCAAATTTTGACTATTTGCTTTAGCATATTGACCTTCTTTTTCTATGGAATCTAAAACCTTAGAACGAACTTCCATTGCTTGCGGTGCTGATAAATTAACTGGAGCATTTGGAGCGGACGCATTAGATAATTGAGGAAAATATCCTTCGTCAGCAATTGCGTCAGCAGAATGTCCTTCAATTACTTTATAAACAGGCTCTTTTGTAACTTCATCATTCTTTACTATTTCTAGAGGTTTTTCCAAATCTTTATCTTTCGATTCCAAAACCACTATTTCTTCTTGTTCAGCAGGTGATTGCTCAATAACTGGGACATTTGTTTTGACAATTTCAAGTGAATTTTCTCTATTTTCAGTATTAATATTCTCGATAAAAAGTACAAAGTAAGGAATCGCAATCAACGCGAAAACAGCAGCAGAAAACCATACACTCGAAACAAATTCACGAATAGGTTTCTTTTTCTTTTCCTCCTTCTGCAAACCAGATTCAATACGTTTCCACACCAAATCTCTCGGTTTTTCGCCGACAGTTTCGTTACTTCTTGATCGAAATAAATCTTCTATTGGATCGTTTGTGTTCACGATAAATTTGATTTTATATTTTCATTCTTACTTAACATTTCCTTCAATTTCGTCTTCGCTAAATTAAGTTGCGATTTCGATGTTCCTTCTGTAATGCCCAAACTTTCGGCAATTTCTTTGTGCTTATATCCCTCAATAACGTAGAGGGTAAACACGAGACGACAGCCTTCGGGCAGATAATCGAGGAGTTTCATCACATCATCTTCTTCTATTTGTTGCGAAGCTTCTTGATTAGATGAAATAGAAGAGGAGTAATCGTCAACATTGAGATGAAAAATTTTATTTTTCCGCAACTCCATCAAACATTCATTAATCATAATTCTTCGCATCCATCCTTCAAAACCTCCTTCGAACGAATAATTTTCAAGATTCTGAAAAATCTTCAAAAATCCTTTTACCAACGCATCTTCCGCTTGTTGTATATCGGTAAAATAACGTTTACAAACCGCAAAAAATCGCGCATCATATTTTTCGTAAAGCAGCCGCTGTGCTTTCGAATCATTGCTGATACAAGCTTTTATGAGTTGTTTTTCGTCCAAAATACTTTTTCTTTCTTACTGTTTAGATGCGAAAATTACGCTTATGGTTGCTTTGATAGCGTAAAATATTTGTTAAAGTTCTGAAAACTTATTCATTAAACATAAAAAAAGTCGCTACAAGAGCGACTTTATATTGGTTATTTAATCGAATTTTTTATCCAACTAAATTATGTTTTACTAGATATTCTGCAATTTGAACCGCATTTGTAGCAGCTCCTTTACGTAAATTATCCGCAACAATCCAACAGTTTAATGCATTTGGTTGAGATAAATCACGACGGATACGACCTACAAAAACATCGTCTTTCCCTTCTGAATAGAATGCCATTGGATAAGTATTTGTATCAGGATTATCTTGTACAGTTACACCTTCCTGTTCAGCTAATAATTTGCGAACTTCTGCTAAATCAAAATCATTCTCAAATTCAATATTCACAGACTCCGAATGTCCTCCTTGCACAGGAACACGAACCGCAGTAGCAGTGATATTCATTTCGTCAACACGCATAATTTTGCGTGGCTCACGTGTTAATTTTAATTCTTCTTTTGTATAACCTGTTTCTTCATCAAACACATCACAATGAGGTAATGCATTTTTGAAAATTTGATATGGATAAACTTTCGCAACATCGCGTCCTTCAATTTCTCCATTCAATTGTTCCACAGCATCTTTACCTGTTCCCGTAACTGATTGATAAGTAGAAACAACTACACGTTTAATTCCGTATTTTTTGTGTAAAGGATTAAGAACCATTACCAACTGAATTGTAGAACAGTTAGGATTTGCGATAATTTTATCATTTGTTGTTAAAATATCTGCATTGATTTCTGGTACAATCAACGGACGATCTGGATCCATTCTCCAAGCCGATGAATTGTCAATTACAGTTGTTCCAACTTCTGCAAACTTAGGCGCCCACTGTTTGGAAGTTTCTCCACCTGCTGAAAAGATTGCGATATCAGCTCGCATTTCTACAGCATCCTGCATTGATACAATTTTGTATTCTTTTCCTTTGTACTCAATAGTTTTTCCTATTGATCTTTCTGATGCTACTGGTATAATTTCAGTGATTGGAAAATTTCTTTCTTCCAAAACTTGGAGCATAACTCTGCCGACCATTCCGGTAGCGCCTACGACTGCTATTCTCATTTGTTTATTAAATAATGTATTAAAAAATTTCGAATTGCTAATTTACTGATTATTTCGATACATTTTTCTCTATTTCATAGGTTTAGCAATCTATTTGATATGATATATTTTATGTTATGATGTTAATTCAGGTTTTTGAACTTTTCCTCGAATTAAAATTTATAAAACTCTTTTTTATAAGAATTTTGAACACAAAAAAAGTGGAACAAATTGCTCCACTTTTCTATAATTGTATAAAAATATTTTTCAAAAATTATTTTTTGATGATTTTTTGAGTAAATGTTTTACCTGAAGTATCTTGAACTTTAACTAAATAAGTTCCTTTTGGTAAAGAAGAAATATTAATTGATTTTTTATCCATATTAGTTGAAACTACTCTTCCAGTTAAATCAACAATTTGAATAGATTTTACATTAATACTTTCTAATGTTTTTACATTTACTACATCAGATGTAGGATTTGGATAAATAGAAACAACGTTATCTGCTAAAACTTGAGAAACACCTAAATTATCTTCTCCTTCAAGAGCAAATGCCGTTCCAAAATTACCCCAAGGTGTTGTTAAAATATCATCTAAGTCTGTCCATTCAGTATAACCTCCACCAAATAGATCTCCTAAATCTATTAATTGTGCTTTTCCGCTATATTTTTGATCAGTTGCTTTAAACCACGCCCATCTATTAGATCCATTAGCATCACTAGTTTCAGGTAGAATAGATATCCAATATCTTTTTCCTGCATCTAAATTAATTGTTTTTCCTGCTGCTGCTAAATCTAATACAATATCAACATAAGATCCAGATTTCACATAAGTTACACCTGTAGATCCTTTTGCCATTTTAATTGTCATTAAAGGGTTGTCTGGTGTTTGTTTAGGAGAACCTGCATTATCTTCATAAATGTAAACAAGCAAATTACTTGTAATAGTAGTAATATTAGTTGCATTTGTACTAAATCCATAACCAGTAATTTTAGTGATTTTTGAGTTTTTAGCAATCTCAAAATCATCAGCAACAACAATCGCTTCTCCAAAGTTTGTTAAATAAGCAACCCCGTATCCATTTTGTCCATTTGCTGTTTGTTTAAATAATTCAGCTGCTGCTTTATTATCTGGCATAGCTACTCCATTTTCTAAAACAGCTTGGTCAGTTAATTGAACTTTCTGAGCAAAAGTCGCAGTTGATAAAGCTGCAATTGATAAAAGTGTAAAAATTTTCTTCATAATAATTAATTTTAAGTGTTATTTATTTTTTAATTCACAAATAAAACTAAACAATTACATTAAGAATACAAAATTTTAAACAATAAAAATAAAAAATCCATAATCGCAAGGATTATGGATTAAATAAATATTAATATGATTTATATCTTATTAAGCAAACTCGTTGTAAGCAGCTTTTAAGTTTTCTGCGATAGCTGCTGCAGAGTGTCCTTCGATATGATGACGCTCTAACATATGTACTAATTCACCATCTTTGAATAAAGCAACTGCTGGAGAACTTGGTGGAAACGGAGCAAAAAACTCACGAGCTTTTGCTACAGCATCTTTATCAAATCCTGCGAAAACCGTTGTTAAATGTGTAGGAACTTTATCATTATCTAATGACATTACAACTCCTGGTCTTGCAGCACCTGCGGCACAACCACAAACACTATTTACCATTACCAAAGTTGTTCCTTCTTGTTTGATTGCTGCTTCTACTTGTTCTGGAGTAGTTAAATCTTCAAAACCATTAGAAGTCAACTGAGCCTTCATCGGCATTACTATTTCTGCTGGATACATATTGTCCTTTTTTTGTTTTTAATAAAAATAAATTATTTTCAAAGTTACATAATTCTAAAACTTTTTAGAATACTTACTTTTGCAGTTACAAATTTACGTAGAATTTAGCAATATGAAATTGACTTTTGGTAAGAATGAGAAACTTAAAAGCAGAAAAGCATTCGATGAATTGTTTTCTGATGGAAAAACATTTGTTTCTCATCCGATTAGATTTGTCTACAAAATCAAGCCGAAAGCGGATTACAATATAAGGGTAGGAGTGAGCGTTGGGAAGAAAAAATTCAAACACGCGGTTGATCGAAATTTATTGAAACGTCGTGCTAAAGAAGCTTACAGATTGAATAAATTGTTGCTTGAACCTAATGAAAACTATTCGATTGATTTAGTAATGATTTATACTTCGACAAAACATCAACCTTTTGAAGTGATTGAACAATCTGTCAAAACTTTATTAGAAAAATTAAACGAAGCGATACAAACAAAAAAAGATTAATCCGAGGATTAATCTTTTTCATTTATTATAAGTTGTAAAACTGTTTATTTCTTAAGATTTGCTTGCAATCTGAAAAAACTAAAGTATACAGATACTAAAATTAATCCACAAACTGATGCTCCAATTCCTAAAACGCTACGAAAGTTTTCTTCAGCCATAAAACCAGCTTTATAATCCATCTCATATAGGTTGTAACCTAAACCTATCAACAAAACGATTGTCGCGATATAAATATATGTTTTCATTAGATAATGAATTTTTAAATTTTAATTTCATTCATAAACAATGCACCGATATTTGACGTAAATAATTTGATTGCGATTGACAATAAAATTACTCCAAATACTTTTTTCAGCACCGATAAAACTCCAGGTCCCATCCATTTTTCGAGTTTTCCTGCGAATTTCAGCACCAAATATACGATTAACATATTTAATATAATCGCAATCACAATGTTAATATCTGCAAACTGCGAACGAAGCGAAAGTACAGTTGTCAACGATCCTGCACCTGCAACTAACGGAAACGCAATAGGAACGATGGATGCAGAGTTAGATTCGACTCCTTTTTGGATTTCAATTCCCAAAATCATTTCAATAGCGATGATAAAAATCACAAAAGCTCCAGCAACGGCAAACGACTGAACATCTACACCAACTAATTTCAAAATTTTAGTTCCAAAAAACAAAAAAGAAATCATCAAAATACCTGCTGCAATCGAGGCTTTTTCGGACTGAATATGTCCAACTTTGCTTCGAATTCCTACAATAATTGGAATACTTCCTAAAATATCAATAACAGCAAAAAGCACAGCGAAAGTTGTTCCGATTTGGTTGAAAGAGAATTTCTGAAAAAATGATGTTATATTTTCCATTCGTATTTAGTGATAATTAATTGGTTGATGCAAAAATAGAAGTTTTTATGAACAATTTTTCATAAAAAAGCAAGAAATCAATCTTAATCCAACCAATTCTTAAAATCGGTCACTTTTTCGCGACTCACAATCATATCTTGTTCGTTATAAGTATTTAAAATTATTTTTAACCTTGAATTAGAATACATTGTAATTTCTTTAATCGAATCGATTTGAATAATTTGACTGCGATTAATTCTGAAAAATTTTTTCGGATCGATTTGTTCTTCTACTTTATCTAATGAAAAATCTACCAAATAATTTCGATTTTCTTTTGTATGAATATATGTTGCTTTGTTTTCACTAAAAAAACATTCGATATTCTCTGTTTCTATAATTTTGATTGATGTTCCGATTTTGATCGAAAAACGTTCTTTAAATTTTTCTGTTTGATTATTCGAAAAAAGATTTTTTAATTCATTTAGATTGAAACTTGAAGATTTTTGCTGAAATTGTTTTTCAAATTTCTCGATTGCGAACTTCAGTTCCTCTTCATCAACAGGTTTCAACAAATAATCAACCGAATTTAATTTAAACGCTTTCAACACATATTCGTCATAAGCTGTCGTAAAAATAATGGCTGACGAAACATCAACTTGATTAAAAATCTCAAACGATAAACCATCTGATAACTGAATATCCAGAAAAACTAAATCAGGATTTGGATTCGTTTTCAACCACGCTACACTTTCTTCTACAGAATGCAACATTTCGTGTATTTGATAACCAAATTTTTCTAAACGTCGCTTCAACAAACGCGCCGCAGGTTTTTCGTCTTCTATAATTAGTATTTTCATAGTTTTTTTAAGTTAATTCACGAATCGGTTTTCTTTCAAAAATTTTGTTCCAAACAAATAATAAAGCAAGTATAATGACAAAAATGATCAATGTTGCAAGATTTGTCTTAGCCATTAAAGCGTGAATTGTAGCTGGAACGATAATCGATTTTGTTCGAATTGTTGAAAAAGTTAATACAAAAGAAAAAACAATGCACAATAACATAAAAATTCCAAAACCTCCAAACTGATCGAAATCTTTAAAAATAAATAAGTGCCAAACTGCCCAAAATATTCCCGTTATAATGCTTTTTATTATCCAAAATATATTGCCTAAAGCATCATTCAAATAACCTCGCCACGTATATTCTTCCATAATATCATAAAGCAACGTAACAGAAATAAAAATCGCTGCCCACAAATGTTTATTAATTCCGTAATCGTTATTTATCCCATAAATTGAATAACCAACGAGTAATATAAATGGAAAAATCAATGTTTTGAAACCTTCTTTTCCTAGAAGAGAGACTTCTTTTTTAACTTTAGAGAATTTATAGAAAAGTAAACTAATTAGAAAAATAATCAACCCATGATTCATATTCCAAGGCAGTTGAAAATCGACTAAACCTCCAAAAATCAATTGTAAAAAATTAGGACATTTACGAATCAGAAAAGTTCCGATTAATATCAATCCATAAAAAATAATTATTCTAACCCAATTTGTTTGCTTTATTTGATTTATAAAATTCATTTATTGCCACTTTTTATTTTGCTCTTTTTCCAAGATTTCTTTGGCTTTATTCTCTTCCCAACCAGAACCATACGCAAAAACTTTTACAGCATTTAGTGCAACGCCCAATCCCCAACCTAAAACTGGCCAATAAAACCACCAATGTCCATTATTTGTAACTAAATTCAGAATAAAAAAGAATAAACTCATTACAACATAAGTTCCTAAATGCGCATAAAACTTTTTCAATTCTTTTGCACGCTCTATTGCACGTAAATAAGCTTGTTGTTCGTCAAAATTTTGTGTATTCATAGTTGTATTTTTTTGTGTTAATATGGGAAGTTCTACACGAAATAGTTGTTCATTTTTTTCGATGTTCACTTCTCGGTTAGAAATTAATTGATAACGATTAATAATATTTTTCAGCCCAATTCCTGTCGAATCTTTAATGGTTTCTTTTGGTTGGAAAGAATTTTCAATTATCAAATAATTATCTTTTTTATAAATTTTAATTTTCAAAGGTTTTTGATCAGATACAATATTGTGTTTAATCGTATTTTCTAATAAAATCTGCAAAGAAAGTGGTACAATAAATTCGGTTTCAGAGAAAGTTATTTGTTCAATTTCGAAATCGATGCTATTTTCAAATCTTAATTTTAGAAGGTTGACATAGGTTTTTGCAAAATTTATTTCTTCTTGAATCGACACAACTTCTTTGTCTTTTTGTTCTAAAACATATCGATAAATCTTAGAAAGCGATGTTGTAAAATCTATCGCATTATCTGGATTTTCTTCAATCAAACCAGTTAAAACATTCAAACTATTGAATAAAAAATGTGGGTCTAATTGATTTTTTAAAGTTTCGAATTGTGCCGTTGCTGTTTCTGCTTTTGTTGATTCTATGACAATTTTACGTTCTAATTTATTTTTTTTTCGATCGATAATAAAGAATAAAAACAAAAAGAAAACCGTGATAACTGCAACTAAAAGATAATTGATCGATTGATCGTAAAAAATATATTTCTGCAAAAGGAGATTCGCAAACTCCACGAATACATAATACAATACCAACGTATAAATAATAGAACGTAGAAAATACTTTCTTATCATTCTTTGTGAATCAGCTGATTCTGGTAAATTTTGCCTAAAATCATAAAAAATACTCGTATTTACAAAAGATGCTGCAACACTGAACGAAAAATATCCGATAAAATATTTGATGGCTTCTGGATGAAAAAATTGATTGAATGACACATTTGGAGATGTAAAAAATATTACGCTATAAATCATGACATTTACAACAAATAAAATCAGTAAATTTCTTAGAATTAACTTTTTATCAGAAACGATAACGCCGTCTAAAAACTTATAGAAAACAAGTCCTAGAAGTAAAAAACGAATAAAATATCCCAATATTCTTCCTAAATCTTTAGATGATCCAACAATAAAATTGCGATCATTTAGATTAAATTCAATAAGTAAAACAATTAATGCGAAAATTATTGAAAAAATAATTAACCCTTTTCTTTTTATATTATCCATATCAAGCAATCAAATTAATTAACCAATAAATAACTTCGTGAATAAATTGTGCAACTAAAGCTATCATTATTGTATGTTTTTACATTCGTTATTCAACAAGGCTTCAGCACGATCTTTTCCCCATTTCGGTTCATTATTTTTTGGCTTTTCAGCATCAAATAAAGCTAAAGATTTTTTTACATTTTTACAATCTTGTGTAATATCCATTCCGCTATATTTTGCTGCATTGATATTAAACTCTGCCAAACCTAAAACAGAACGCGGATTAGTTGGATTTAACATCAACGATTTTTGATAGATTTGTACTACTTCTGGATAATAAATTGCACCATTTTGCATTGGATTCTGCACAATTTCTGCTGTTAAATACAAAGCTTTCAAATTGAGAATTTCTATATTTAATGGATTATTTTTAACTAAATCATCGATTTGAGTTTTTACATTCGAAAGAATTTCTTCGTTTTTAGCAACATCTTTTGATTCGAAAGTTTTCAAAACTTCAGAAAAAGTCAAGTAATATTTAGGCAACCATTCATTTGGATAATCATTTACTAATTGCTTAAAATTAGCTTCAGAAGAATGATTTCCTTTGTTCCATTCCGTTAAAGTTTTATTCATATCTGATTCAAAATTCTTTTGTGCAAAAGTTGATACAGCGAATAAAATTGCGATTGTTAAGAAAATTGTTTTCATCATTTGTGTTTTTTAATTTGTTGAGTCAAAGTTCTTACAAACACTTTTTGTTTGAAATTATATGTTACCGAAATGTCAATTTTTGAGGATGAATTGTAAAATGGTTTCATTTTTGGATTAACATAATCAAAACTAAATCAATCAAATATGAAAAAACTCTTTTTAGCTACTTTACTTGTAACGGCTTTTGCAAGTAATACGAAAGCGCAAGTGACAGGGCGTTACAGCCAAGTTGCATTGACTGCGCCAGACGAATTGCGCGATAGTGAAAATGATGTGCAAATATCGAAAGACAAACAATCTTCGAAGAAAATTTGGATCGATCATTTGATTCCAAACAAGCGTATTTATGCGATTTCTTATTTGGCAAGTGATGAAAAAGTAATCTATACAATTCCGAAACAATTGGTCGGAAATTATCAAATCAATACAGGTTGTGTGGTGTATGATAACGATGAAAATCAATTGACAATTTCGGCGAATAATCCTGTTGATTGTATTGGAATTAGTCAAAAAGATTATGAAAATATTTCGGTTGGAAAAGATGGTGTTTCTGTAGGGAAAACGAAAGTTGGATCGAACGGAAAAATCTCAACAAACGGAGTAGAAATCAAAGGAAGTGAAGTGAAAGTTGATGCAAAAAAGTTGCTTTCTGGAATACAATATGTTGGACGTAAAGCTTAAAAATATTCAAAATAAAAGGGACAACTCAAAAACTGAGATTGTCCCTTTTACTATCTAAAAAACTTGAAATTTATTTTCGTAATAATTCTTCGGAAATATTTAGCGTTGCTTCGAAAACTTCTTCTAAATTTTGATGTAAACCACCAAAGGCATATTTAGCTTGTCGCGCATTATTCAACAACAATTTCCATTGTTCTACGGCTAATTCACTCACACCATTTTCAATCAGTTTATTTGCAATTACATCATCAGAGAAATGAGCTAAATCTGTATTCGTTTTTAATAGCGCTGCATTACACAAAATATTTTCTTGTAATTGATAAAAATCTTTTTGGTCTTCAGCGTTTATTTTTTGCTTCAACTCATCTAATTCAGCTGAAATTTGGCTCAAATTTATCGTTGGTTTTTCAACCAAAGTAAACTTCTGCGTTTCTGATTTTGGTTGATATGCTTCAAAATTATTTTGCTCGTTAAGAGGTTTTATTTTTGGTTCAATTGTTTGTTTTTGTGTCGGATTATTTTTCTTTCTCATCAAAAATAAACTTCCAGCACTCAATGCAATTACACCACCAGTTAACCACAACCAACCGCTTTTTCCTTCTTTTACATCATTCGTCATTTCTTCTATTTTATCAGAAATTGTCGAATCAGGTGAATTAGATGCCATAGCAGTTGCAGAAGAAGTTTTAGAACCTGAAACAGACAAATTAATCGAATCTGATTTCAAGGTTACATATTTCTCTTTAACAGGATCGAAATAACTAAATTCTACAGGCGAAATCGTATATTCTCCTCCAAAATTTGGTACAAGAACTGTTTGCTCAGCAACTTTTCCTTTCATTCCTGTATCATAGGTTTTATATGCATCACGTTTTTTTGGCGCAAATTTTTCTAAATTTTTTGGCGTTGTAATTTCAGGTAAATTAATGGTATTAAAGTTTCCTGTTCCAATAATTTCGACATCAAAATTTACACTTTCATTGGTAGCAACTTCTTTTTTATCAACCGAAGCATTCATTTTAAATTGACCAACTGCACCGCTAAAATTCTTTGGTTTTCCTTCTTCTGGAAGCGCTTTTGCATTAATCACAACTGGATTACTACGCACTTCTACAGGCTCTGCACCATATGTTGTTGGCAACACCACATCTACCGAAAACGGATCAATTTCTATCTTTCCTGGTTTTTGAGGAAAAACATAATAACGTGCAATTTCTTCAGAGAAATATTGTTTTCCTCCAACAATTTCTTGTTTGATATTTTCAGGAGAACTTTTAACTATTTTTGGGCTTAATCCATCTAAATTTCCTTGACGAAAGTTTTGTTTACGATTAAGATAAGATAAATCTTTTACGTATAATTTTACTGATAAACCAACTTGTTCATTCACATAAGGATTCGTTTTCGAAACTTTACTTTGCAGGAAGACTGGTTGAGAAGTATTACTTCTAAAATTGTTGTGCGTCAATCCTGTTCCTTTCACTACAACATCGACAGGTTTTGATGTATAGGTTTTTCCATTAATCACAATCTTAGCAGCTCCAATGCGGTATTTACCTTCTTTTTCAGCAACAAAAGCAAGGATAATTCCTTCTTCTATCACTCCTTTTCCATTCACATACGATACATTTTGCGAGCGTTGTTCACCTACAATTTGTAATCCTTTGTGTGGCGGATATTTCATTGGTTGATCAATCGAATAACTATCTGTGTTAGATTCGATAAAAAAGCCCACGCTAAATGCTTCCCCTAAACTGACCTGCGTTTTGTCTGCATCAGATTTAAAAGAAATTTGTTGTGCTAACGCTGTGATAGACGTTAAGGCAAACACTAAAAAGCTATTTAAAACGCTTGTCGTTGTCATTACCAATCCTTAGATGTTGTTGTTCGTTGTTTTTCTGCTTTTTGTTGAATAATTTTTCGTTGGGTTTTGGCTTCCTGATTTTGCAATGCTTTTAGTAAACCGTCTCCCAAATTATTCTTTGCATTATCTTGTTCTTTTCCGTCTCCATTATTTCCTTGTTTGATTTCTGGAGATTGATTATTTCCTTGTCCTTTATTATTTCCATTTTCACCTCCAGCTTTCGGATTTCCTCCTTGATTTTGCTGTTTTTGCTGATCAGATTGTTGTTGTTGAGATTGATTCTGATTCTGCTTTTGGTTATTTTGGTTTTGTTGATTCTGTTTATTCTGCTGCTGTTGTTGTTTTTGCTGATTATTTTGATCTTGTTTGTTCTGATCTTTATTATCCTTATTATTCTGATCCTTTTGCTTCTCACGTTCCTTTTCTAACATCTTTTTTGCCAATGCATAATTGTAACGTGTAGCGTCGTCTTTTGGATCATTTCGTAAGGCTTGTTTGTAATTATCAACAGCATTTTGATAATCTTTTTCCTGCATAAAAGCATTCCCCAAATTGTGATAAGCCAAATGTTTATCATTATTCGTTTTAGATACTTCAGCAGAACGTTTGTAATGTGCTATACTTTCTTTGTAGCGTTTTTGTTGAAATAAAGCATTTCCCAAATTGTAATTTGCTTTGACAGAAGTTGGATCTTCCATGGCAGCTTTCTTGTAGGCAACTTCTGCATTATCAAATTTTCCTTTTTGATAATACTCGTTACCTTCAACAATGTAGCTTTTCGCTTTCGATTGGCTATAACCAAAAACGGATAAAAGCATTATTCCTAAAAATCCTATTTGTTTTAAAAAGTACATCATTTTACCATACAAACTTACTATTTCTTTTTGTTAAAAATCTTATATTCAGATGTTAATAATTCCACAAAAAGTAAACAAACCGCAACCGCTAAAAACCACTGATAAATGTGATTCATATCTCTTGTTGTAGAGTTAGCAATTTCGTTTTTATCTAATCGGGCTTTATACATTGATAATGCGGATAATGCATCTTGTGTATTATCCAAATGAATATAAGTTCCGTTTGTATCTTGTGCCAATTCACGAAGATTTTTATCTTCTAATTTTGTAATAACTGTAGAACCTGTTTCGTCCTTTTTATAGTCTTCGGCGTAGCCATTGTAGTACATCGGAATTGGAGCTCCTTTGTCTGTTCCAACACCAACTGATACAATATGAATTCCGTTATCTTTTGCTATTTTAGAAGCTTGATTAACTGTATTTTCGTTGTCTTCTCCATCCGAAATTAACACAATTAATTTACTTGTATTCGCAGAACCTTTGAATGTTTTTGCAGCTTCCTGAATCGCATTTAAGTAATTTGTTCCTTGGCTCGAAATTAACTCAGTATTAACATTTTGCAAATAACTTTCGATTGCAGCATAATCATTTGTCAATGGAGAAATCGTGTAAGCATTCGCTGCAAACGCAACCAAAGAAGCTCTATCTCCGCCTAATTGATGTAATGTTTCTGTGATTAATTTTGTTGCTTTTTCTAATCGAGAAGGAGCAACATCTTGTGCATTCATCGAACTTGATAAATCTAACAAGAAAACCATATCAATTCCTTCGCGTTTTACTTGCACATCTCGTTCACCATAAAGTGGATCCATCAATGCAATTACCATTAAAAATAAAGCTACACAAAATGCAACAATTTTGAAACCATAACGCTTTGAAGATGTGATTGGAAAAACAAATGGAAATAATTCTTTATCTGCAAAGGTTTTCTTTACACGTTCGCGCCACTGAAATACTGTTATCGATAAAAATATAACGACAAACAATAAAATCATCAACCAAATATTATGTAATTCTCCCCACTGCATTAGATTAATTCTTTAAAAACGGTTCTTCGTAAAATGGCTTCTAATACCAAAATGATGAATGCAGGCAATAAAAATCGTGCAAACAATTCGGTATAATTATAATATTTGACTTCGTTAATTTCTGTTTTTTCAAGTTTATCAATTTCGTCATAAATGTTTTTTAGACTTTCATTGTTTGTTGCACGGAAATATAAACCTCCAGTTTTATCTGCAACTTCTTCTAACAGTTTTTCATCAATTTGTACAGGACGCATCTCAAAAACATAATCACCTAACATATCGTAACCAACAGGCATAGGCGCCATTCCGTTTGTTCCAATACCAATTGTATATACTTTTATCCCTTTCTCTGCTGCAATATCAGCGGCTTGTCTCGGTGAAACATACATCAAATCTCCAGAAGGATTTACACTTTCAACACCATCTGTAATCAAAATAACTACTTTAGATTTTGCCTTACTATTTTTAAGATGATTAACAGCTGTTGCTAAACCAACTCCAATTGCTGTTCCATCAGCTAAACTACCTGAATGTAACATTTCGATTTCTTGTGTCAAAACATCACGATCTGTTGTTAATGGAACACGTGTCAAAGCTTCTCCAGAATATTCGACTAAACCAACTCTGTCCGTTTTTCTTCCAAGTGAAAAGTCTTTTGCAACTTCTTTTAACGCTGTTAAACGATCAGGTTTCAAATCACGGGCTAACATACTCAACGACGTATCTACAGTCAATAAAATATCAACTCCTTCGTCCGATTTTACTTTTGTTGTAACATCTACATAACGTGGACGAGCCAAGGCAACAATGCACAAAGCCATCGCGATAATTCGCATCAAAAATAAAAGTGGTTTGTACGTCGCTAACGAACTTTTTGCACCTCCAAATGCTTTGAGCGAAGGTAATTTTAAGGATGCTTTTTTCTGGCTCGTTTTGCGAATTTCTCTGAAAATAAAGAAAGGCAAAGCAAGTAGTAAGAGTAAGATCCAAGGATTTTGAAACTCAAAATTTAGCATTCCTAATTGTTATTAAACTGTTTATATTTTTCTCCCGTCACTTGATCTTTTTTCAAATCTTCGTTCTCCGGAATTTCTAATGGTTTTACACGATCTACAAATTCATCTACCCAATTTCGGTGCGAAGTATTTGTCGGTTCATCAAACTCTTGTTTTGCGAATTTTACCAAATCAGCATCGAACAAAAATTGTTTAAATTTCTGCACATCTTCTGGTAAAACATCTGGTTTTGTCGCAACATATTTTACCAAATCATCCGACAAAATTTCTAATGCCGAAAAGTTATAAATACGTCCTAAATATCGTCTTACAATAAATGATAATTGCGTATAATATTCTTTTTGTTCACCACGTTTCAAATATTTCTTAGCATCCAAGGCTATCAAACTTGCTTTCGCTTCGTCGTATGGTGTTTTGTATGAATCTTTACCAGATAATTTCGATTTTGCGCGAACATATAATACAACCAAAACAATTCCGATAATAAATAAAATCAACGCAATAATGCCGTACAACCAATATTTATTCCAATAATCTCCAATAGAATATTCTTCTTCCATTACAGGTTTTATCGGGAAAATTGCATTTTTCGTTGTATCAACTGCAATATCTTGAATATCAATTTCGAGTTGTTTTGTTATTAAATCTTTTCCATTTTTCTGAATGATAAATGACGGAATATTAAATTTCCCTGCATCATATCCAGTCAATTCTAAATGTTGAACAATTTCAGATTTTCCATCCGTTTTTACCGTGTCAATTTTTTGACCTAAAACTTCGATGTGATGATTAATTGAATCTGAAATCGTAGGAAAAACAATTTTATCTCCTTCTTTGTAATCAACTTTTACTTCATATTGGATTGGCTCGCCAATTTTGATTGTCGTGCGATCCAATTTTGGCGTAATGTCTTGCGCAAACGAAAATTGAAGGATAAAAAAACTTACTAAAAGCAATAAATTCTTCATTAGGCTTTATGACTTTTAAAGTAGTTTAACAATGGGCGAACATAATCTTCGTCGGTACGAATACTGATTGCGCCTGAATGATTTTTCTTGAAAATAGATTGATAACGTTGATCTAAATCGCGGTAATATTGCGCATACTGTTGACGCAATTTCTTCGATGAAGTGTCTATCAAACGGATTTCGCCTGTTTCGTTATCTTGCACATGAACTAAACCTACGTCTGGAAAAGATTGCTCTTTTTCGTCATAAACTCTAATTCCAGTCACATCATGTTTTTTTGCCACGATTCGCAATGCTTTTTCGTAATCTGAAGAATCAATAAAATCTGAAAGAATAAAAACATTTGATTTTCGGCGAACCAAATTCATAAATGTTTCCAATGTTACTGCCAAATCAGTTTTTTTGCTTTTTGGCTCATACGAAACAATTTCTCTTACCAAACGCAACACATGTTGTTTTCCTTTTTTGGGCGGAATAAATTTCTCCACTTGATCCGAATATAAAATCAAACCAACTTTATCATTATAGGTAATTGCCGAAAAAGCCAATGTGGCGCTCAATTCAGCAATCGTTTCCATTTTAATTTGTTTTCGTGTTCCAAAGTTTTCAGAATTCGAAACATCAACCAATAAAAACATGGTTAATTCTCGTTCTTCTTCAAAAACTTTTACATAAGGTTCGCTATATCGAGCCGTTTTATTCCAGTCTATATTACGAACGTCATCACCGTATTGATAAGGACGAATTTCACTAAAAATCATACCTCCTCCTTTGAATGAACTGTGATATTCCCCCATAAAAAGGTTGCTCGCTTTACGCTTGCTTTTTAGCTCAATACGTTTTACACGTTTGATGATTTCTTTTGCATCCAAAGTTTAAATGATTTTGAATAGTGGTTTAAGGAACTGGAACAACATTAAGAATATTGTCTATAATTTCTTCTGGCGTAACATTTTCTGCTTCTGCTTCGTAGCTAATTCCGATACGGTGACGCAACACATCTTTTGCCATTGCACGTACATCGTCTGGAATAACATAAGCGCGTTTGCGTAAAAATGCATACACTTTTGAAGCTTGTGCCAAATTGATCGATCCACGAGGCGAAGAACCAAACGAAATCATTGGAACCAATTTTTCTAATCCAACTTTTTCTGGAAAACGAGTCGCGAAAATAATATCCAAAATATATTTTTCAATTTTTTCGTCCATATAAACTTGTTTCACCATTTCGCGCGCATCCAACAATTCTTGAATAGAGATTACTTTCTCAATTTTTGGAAAAGATTGATTAATCGAATTTCTTAAAATCAAACGTTCTGCTTCAAATTCTGGATAAGTAATGACCGTTTTCAACATAAAACGGTCAACTTGTGCTTCTGGCAAAGGATAAGTTCCTTCTTGTTCCACCGGATTTTGAGTCGCCAAAACCAAGAAAGGTTTTTGTAACAGATACGTTTCGTCACCAATTGTTACTTGACGCTCTTGCATTGCTTCTAACAAGGCAGATTGTACTTTTGCAGGCGAACGGTTAATCTCATCAGCTAAAACAAAATTGGCGAATATTGGTCCTTTTTTGATTCTAAAATCGTTTTCTTTTACATTATAAATAAGTGTCCCCACAACATCGGCAGGTAACAAATCTGGTGTAAATTGTATACGAGAAAAAGATCCATCAACAGCATCAGATAATGTTTTAATAGCTAATGTTTTTGCTAATCCAGGAACACCTTCTAATAAAACGTGTCCATTTCCAAGTAATCCGATTAATAGACTTTCAATCATTTTTTCTTGTCCAATAATCGCTTTATTTATTTCCGATGTCAACCTTGCAATGCTTTCGCTTTTTGCTTCTATTTGTTGGTTTAGTTGTTGTATATCCAAAATTTCGTTGAAATTAATGTTTATATTATTGATTCAAATTTCATCTAAAATTAACAAATACAATTGATTTAGAAATTAAAACTTTCATACAATATTGTTAAACTTTGTTAAGACAAAAGTAGTGTACCAAACGATTTGATTATTGTTTTTAGAAAAATTTATCCAAGACTTACAAACTATTTATAAACAATAAACGTTTCTAAATAATATTTATATTTTTACTGAAATCTATTAAAACTATTATGAAAAACTATTTATTATTAATCATTATTGTACTCGGTTCAAACATTTATGCTCAAAAAGAGAAAGTAAAATCTGGTACTGTCGATTTCTTAAAAGGACAATCTAAAATGAAAGTTATTTTTGACTATTCAAATCTAAAAATTAATGCAGATAGCATTACAGAAGCAGAATATGTTCAAAAAAAGATTGTTGATCTAAATGGCAAAAATGCTGGAAATGGAGATATTTGGAATGATAAATGGACTGGTGCAAAAGAGTCTATCTGGGAACCAAAATTTATGGAGTTATTAACTAAATATGGTGCAAAATCTACTGGAATTTCATTCTCTGAAAACGCTACAAATGCTCCTTACACAATGATTGTTAAAGTTGATTGGATTTATCCAGGTTGGGATGCATTTGTAATGAAACAAGCTGCAAAAGTATCTACTACTATTTCTATTGTTGATTCTAATAATTTTGAAGATAAAAAATTTGTTGTCAATTATAAAGAAGCTCCAGGAACTCAATTCGGTAATAATTATAGTGATGAATCGAGAATTGGAGAAGGATTCGCAAAAACAGCTAAAACTTTTTCTAAAATGTTAGAGAAAAAAATAAAATAATCTTTCAAAAAAATATATCAAAATCCATTCGATAAAGAATGGATTTTTTTATTCAATAAATTTGACAATTTTGTTAAAAACTTTAATAAATCCTTTATTTCACCGCTACTTAACACTCGTTTACCTCAATATTTTTGACATCCTTTTTCTGTGTTGCAACTTTGTTTCAAGAAAAATGAAAAGAATATAATTCTAACATTAGTTGTAAACAAAAACATAGATTATGAAAAAAGCATTTTTATTAGCAAGTATGATGATGGTGATGGCAGTTTCTGCTCAACAAAGACCACAAGGAAATAATCAACAACAAAAGGATAAAGTAGAACATACGCAAACAAATTCTGTTGATAGACAGTTGAAAAAATTTGATCAATATAATTTAACAACTTCTCAGAAAAAGAAAGTAAAATCTTTGTTAGAAAGTAATTTATCAACATCAAATTTCAATAAAAAATTAGAGAAAATCTTGAGTAAAAAACAATATGCTCAATATATAAAAGATCAAAAAAATACATCGAACAAACCAAATGTTTCTCAAAAATCTAAATCAACAGATAGTAGAAAAACACATAAATAATAAACACAATAAAATTTAAACAAAATGAAAAAAGTATTTTTATTAGCAAGCATGATGATGGTAATGACATTATCGGCACAAGAAAGACCACAACAAGGTGAAAAATCTGGAAACAGAAAAGAGCAAAGAGAACGTCCGACTGTAGATCAACAATTGAAAGAATTTGATCAATACAATTTGAGTTCAGCTCAAAAGAAAAAAGTAAAATCGTTGTTAGAAAGTAGAGATTCTGACATGAAAAAAGAGTTTGCAAACAGAGACAAAAATTCTACTCAAAAAGGAGAAAGAGGTTCTCGACCAGAAAAAGGTACAAACGATTTTGATACTAAATTAGAGAAAATTTTAGACAAAAATCAGTTCAATCAATACAAACAAGATCGTGAAAAACGTATGAAATCTGAAAAATTTAGTATGCACAAAAAACGTGATGCGAAAGGAAATAGACCTTCCTCTAAATGTGCATAAAATCATAAAAAATAGGGTTAACCTACAAATTTTGATGGTTAACCTCTATTAATTTAAATTTTGAAAGAATATTTTAAAATTTGTGTGAGTTTAAAAATTATTATTGAATAGCACAATGTGTTATTTCATTTCATAAGTAAGTTTTTTTAAAGTAGTTTTTAAAATTCATTTTCATTCAATTATCAAGTGAAAAGCGAGCCGATTTAGCTCGCTTTTCTTTTTTTATTCTTCTGGCATTGCTTGCCATTTTTTGTAAAGATTGATGATGAAATAAAAACTTATTAAATATAAAATTGGATTGATGTAAAGAAAAATTTCTGCAAATTCTTGTAACATCAACAATTCTTTATTTGTTTGTCTCAGTTCATAAATACTTATTTTGCTTGTTGAATCATATAACATTTCTGCACGTAAATCTGTGTAAAAACTAAGCATCACAATTCCGATAAAAACATTAGTCGCAACAAACCAATTAAGATTAACACCGGTTAAAATTTTATACTTTTTGGAACGTAAACCAATCAGTGTAATCGCTATAAATACAATGTAAAAAACAAATAAAATAATATAAGGTGTAAATTGTGTATAACCGATACTTGCATTGATAGATATTCCGAAAACACTTCCTAAAATTGCCAAAATTCCTGCGCCAATTAATGAAATTAACCAAACTTTGAACGAACTAAATCTGAACGTTATAATCAAAACAGTAATGATTAAAGCAATTAGTAAATAGTATTGAATAAGTTCTAACCAAGTGGAACTGTATTTAGCAAGCTCAATATTTTCATACACTCTATTTAAACTTGATTGGTTGATGTAATCTTGTTTTTTATAATTTATTTCTTTGTAATTTAAATTTGAATCTATAAAATAATACGGATATTGAGGTAAATAATCAATCCAATTTTTATGTTTGAATTGATAACCAATTTCTTGTTTTTTTAATAAATCGGTATAACTATTCAATAAATTTTCAATTGCTTTTCGATCATTTTTTTGCAACAAAGCAATCCATTGTTCATCGTAAAATTGATGATTTAAAGTAGAATCTTTCGGGTTGTTAAAAGCCAAAACACTATAATTATACAAACTTGCTAAGTTGAAATACGTTTGTGGTTTTTCTGAAGCGTTTACAGGACTTGCATACGAAGCTGAATCTATACCTATTGCAACCGAATCTACAGCTGCTACATCGGGATACGCCGCTTCTTCATAAAGCTGATTTGTAGACGAATTATTCTTTTTTAGAGGTTGATATGTTTGATTAAAATTAATTTTAGAATAACTAAATCTCTCGGGAAAATAATCTCTTAATAAGGTTTCAAACTCAGGATTTCTGAAATACGGCTCCAAAAAAGGATTATACGAATCATGTGGATTTTCTCTTAAATATTCTCTCTCATTTTTTTCATACAATTCTCTTGTTTCTTTCTCCGAAACCAACGAATCAAAAGCTAGAACAGGCAAATTTCTCGAATAATTATCGTAACCAAATTCTGATCGAAGTGTAAAACCTTGTGTTCTGTTGATAATGTCGATATCTTTCAAATACTGTTCTTCACTCATATAATTTGAAACCCGAAATTTAAGACCAGTTTTGAATGAATTTGGCACATAAAACATCAAAAATATAATAAAGAAAACGGCCAGAAATTCTTTGAATAAATAATTTCTTGAGGTTGGATAATTTGATTTGAAACGATTATTTTTAATATAGAAATACAGCCAAATAACGCAAATAATGACACCAATTAACACATAATAAATAATAATTCCTGAGTTGAAAAACACTTCGTAAAGTCCACTTTCTTGCAGTTGAGATTTTTTAGTAAAAAATAGAAATCCGTTGATAAATGCAATCAAGTTGAAAACTAAAATCGTCAACAAAATCCAAATAAATTTTAGATTCCAAATCAGCGGATATTTTGTAATTAAAGTTTGATTTATTTTTTTGAACATAGTTGGTTAGTTTTAATTGACAAAAAAGCGACGACTTGATTTCGAAATATCTCGAATGTATTTTATCTTCAATGATGATTTTCCGATTTCGGACAGAATCATATTCATCGAAATTTCATCATCAAAATATGCGATATACGATCCTCCATTAAATTTTATTTGCTTAATTTCGATGTTAGATAAAGCTGTTAATAACTCTTCTTTTGTGTTTTCCACATCAATTTCAACAATCGTAAAATCACCTTCCAAATCATTTGTATCTCCTTCTATTTTAAGCTTTCCTTGCTCCAAAAAGAGAACTTCTGTCGATACTTTTTCAACTTCGTACAATTGTTGAGAACTCAAAATAACACCAAAAGGATTGCGAATAGATTGTGATAAAAATTTCAAATCTTCGAGAATAATTTGTTGCGCCAAAATATCCAAATTCGCCAAAGGTTCGTCTAATAACAAGACTTTTGGACGACGCAATAACGTTCGCGCCAACTCGAATCGCATTTTGTAACCAGACGACAATTGTCGCCATTGCAAATCCTTGTACGGCCAAAGCCCCAAACGCGCTAACATCACATTAGCCAACAACCAATTTTCTTCGTTGTAAATATCATAACATGTCAAGGTAAACTGTAGATTTTCCATCAACGAGCCATATAAAACCTCAATTCGTTGCGGCACATAAACCAATTTAGTTTTCAGCTCGAAACTAAACGGTTTTGCTTTAGAAAAATGATAATTTATTTCGCCAGAAGTTGGTTTCAATTCACCACAAATCAAACGTAGTAAAGTTGTTTTTCCATTTCCATTTTCTCCAACTAATCCAACAACTTCACGTGATTTCAAATCAAAAGTGATCGGATGAAGTTTAAAATTTCGGCGATGATAAGCTTTTTCAACATTGTTGGTTGATATCAACGTTTCTTCTTTCTGAAAGGGCGGAGGAGAAGCTTGTTTCAACTTTTCCACTAATTGTAAAGCTTGCGTTGTTTTATTTTCGTTCGTAGAATTCTCGTTATAATAAAGATCCGAATAGGAGATAATCTCTTTGTAAAAAGATATCTCACCCAAATCCAACACACAATCAATTAATCGGCGATAGCCCAAATCAAGATCATTCTGCTGCAAATGATTTTCTACTTCGTTTAGTCGTTGGTTAAATTCATTCATAGATTGATTATTAAATCATTACGAATATAACAATCCTTTTCTACAAATAAAATGGCTAATTGTAGGGAGATTTCAGTTTCAACAATTTTTGATAAACTATCTTAATTACTTTTTAATTTACTATTTGTCAAATATTTATAATTAACAATTTTAAATTTATTAAATCGATTTAGTTCTAAAATCATCATTATTCACAAGTTTTAATAAAGTCTATTCATAACTTTTTAATTCATTTATATTGAATAGTTTACTATTAACAATTTAAGTAATTAATCAAGCTATAAACATTCTTTTTATAACTCAGTTGAAAAGCAGTTAATTTATTAATTAACAAATGATTATAATTAACAATTGTCAAATAGAAATAAACTCAGTTTCTCATAAAGTGTGGTTCTGAAAACGAGTTCAGGATGACTTTAAAAGTCACAAAAAAAGCCGAGCAAATGCTCGGCTTTCATTTATCTTAAAAAATTGTTGTCTTATTTTAAAATTGCAGCAACTCCTGGTAATTCTTTACCTTCCAACGATTCTAACATTGCGCCACCTCCTGTAGAAACGTAGCTTACTTTGTCATCGTAACCAAATTGTTTTACGAAAGCAACAGAATCTCCTCCACCAACAAGTGAAAAAGCGCCGTTTGCCGTAGCTTCAGCAATTGCATCACCTAAAGCAATAGTTCCTTTTGCAAAATTTGGCATTTCAAAAACACCTAAAGGACCATTCCAAAGAATTGTTTTCGAATTGTTAATTACATCTGCAAAAACTTTTGAAGATTCTACACCAACATCCATTCCCATCCATCCATCAGGAATTTCATCTGAAGGAACTGTTTGTGTATTTGCATCATTACTAAAATTATCAGCGATTACATTGTCAACTGGTAAATAAACTTTTACATTATGTTTTTCACATTCAGCCAAAATTTCTTTCGCTAAATCTAATTTATCATCTTCTACCAACGAATTTCCGATTTTTCCTCCATTTGCTTTCACAAATGTATACGTCATTCCACCACCAATAATCAAGTTATCAATAACTGGTAAAATATTGTTGATAATCGTAATTTTAGAAGACACTTTAGCTCCTCCAAGTACCGCTGTTACAGGTTTTTCTCCGTCCGCTAACACTTTGTTAATAGCTGTTAATTCTTGTTCCATTAACAAACCAAAACATTTATTTTCCGGGAAAAATTCAGCAATAATTGCAGTCGAAGCATGTGCGCGGTGTGCAGTTCCGAACGCGTCATTCACATAAATATCTCCAAATTGAGCCAATTCTTTTGCAAAGTCTTTATCTCCAGCTTCTTCCTCATTATGGAAACGAACATTCTCCAATAATAAAACTTGGTCTGATTTTAGATTACTTACTTTTTGTTTCGCATCATCGCCAATAACATCATTTGCAACGATCACATCAACGCCAAGAATTTCTGAAACTTTTGATGCAATATGTTTTAATGAATATTTATCATTGAATTCGCCTTTAGGACGTCCCAAATGACTCATTAATACAACAGCACCACCATCTTTCAATATTTTGTCGATCGTTGGTTTTGCAGCTCTAATACGTGTATCATCTGTCACATTTAAGTTTTCGTCTTGCGGAACATTGAAGTCAACACGAATCAATGCTTTCTTGTTTTCGAAATTGTAGTCGTTGATTGTTTTCATATTTTGATTTGAAATTTTGAACTACACAAAAGTAATCAAACTTTCATTTTGAGACTTAAAATCATTCAATACAATTTTCAACTATTAACAATTCATAATAATATATATAGTTTAATTAATTTTTAAATTTTAAAAAAAGAAAAATATGTTACTATTATTAGCACTGTTAATATGTGGATAACTAAAGTGAGATAAATTTTATTTAATAGCAATTAACAAGCTATTATTTGTAATTTTGTTTTGTAATGAAAGAGTTAGATATTCTATCAACAATTTATCATTTTGGTTGATAAACAACTTTTGTTAAAAAGAAGTTTTGTGAAAACTATTCATAACGGTGTGTAAATCTTTTATGCCAAAATGAAAACTTTTACTTGACTTGTATTGATTTATTTCTAATTGATTTTTTGAATCAGATTTCCAAATTTTTCTATCGAAAAGTTATTAGTTTTATTCAATCATCTTTTAACAAGTTGTTACGTTTACTTAACATTTGATTTACAATTATTTAAACAAAAACAACAAAAACACCTGTTAATTAAATGAAAATTGCAATCGGAGCGGACCATGCTGGGTTCGATTATAAGGAGAAATTAGTACCCTTTTTAACAAGTCAAGGATTTGAGGTTGAGGATTTTGGTACGTTCTCAACAGCGAGTGTTGATTATCCTGATTTTGCACACCCAACGGCACTAGCTGTAGAAGATGGAAAAGCAGATTTCGGAATTTTGATTTGTGGTAGTGCGCAAGGCGTTACAATGACTGCAAATAAACACCAAGGAATTCGTGCTGCATTATGTTGGATGACGGATATTGCCAAGTTAGCTCGTCAACACAATAATGCAAATGTGTTAACTTTACCTGCACGCTTTATTGCGTATGAATATGCAGAGGAAATTGTAAATACATTTTTAGCAACAGAATTTGAAGGTGGTCGTCACCAAGGACGAGTAGATAAAATTGCTTGTTCATATAACGGATAATTTTATACATCTATTATAAGATACAAAATAGGTCAATTCGTAAGAGTTGATCGATTTTTATTTTAAAAATTAAATTTAAAACTATTGTAAGGTTTAAATAGTTAAGTATAAATAATATTTTAGATTTAAAATTAAATATTTTTAAACCAATTTAAGTCAATAGTAAATTTATTGATTGTAGCTGTTCTACTTTTACATCAGTTAAAAAAACAAATCATTTAAAGATTAAAAGATGAGCAGAGCATTATTACGTAGAGAACAAGCAATCTCTTTTGTAAAAGAAGAATTTTCGAAAGGATTACAAAAAGAATTAAACATTATTCCAGTTTCTGGACCATTGGTAGTTTTGGATGGAACAGGTATTAATGATGATTTGAATAGTATCGAAAGACCTGTAAAGTTCCCTATAAAATCTTTGAATGATAAAAATGCGGTAGTTGTGCATTCTTTGGCAAAATGGAAACGTATCCGTTTGAAAGAATTAGAAATTGAGCCAGGCGAAGGAATTATAACAGATATGCGCGCTTTGCGTCCAGACGAAGATTATTCGCCAATTCATTCTATTTATGTGGATCAGTGGGATTGGGAAAAAGTAATTGTGCCTCAAGATCGTCAATTGGATTATCTTTTTTCGACAGTAAAATCGATTTATGAAGTTATTAAACAAACTGAGCAAAATGTTGAAGTAAAATATCCGCAATTGAAAGCTGTTTTACCAGAACAAATTACATTTATTTCGTCTGAAGATTTATTACAAAAGTATCCAACATTTACACCGAAACAACGTGAAAATGCAATTTGTAAAGAATTTGGAGCTGTTTTTATTTACGGAATTGGAGGAGAATTGAGTAATGGAGAATTACACGATGCACGTGCCGCTGATTATGACGATTGGAGCACAGAAAATAGTGCTGGTTTTAGAGGTTTGAACGGAGATATTTTAGTTTGGAATCCTGTTTTAGAATCTGCTTTCGAGTTATCTTCGATGGGAATTCGTGTAGATAAAGAAGCTTTGACGAAACAATTAGAAATTAGAGATTCTTCGGATCGCAAGAACTTATTATTTCACTCAATGTTGTTAGATGATAAGTTAACAGAATCTATTGGAGGTGGAATTGGACAATCGCGTATGTGTATGTTTATGTTGAAATCTCGACACATTGGTGAAGTGCAAGCGAGTATTTGGGACGGAAAAGTAAAAGAGAAATTAAAAGAAGAAAGCATCGAATTATTATAAATGAAAAAGCAGTTTCAAAATTTTGAAACTGCTTTTTTTGTATTTTATATAGAAATTAACAATGTTTATAACTGTTGATAAAGGTTGTTAATTTGTTTTAATTCAGGTATTTAATCTATTTTATAATTGTTGATTAAGAAATGCGTTCGTTTTTCTTTGCAATAAAACTATCATAGAATTTTTTGAAACCATGATGATTGATTAAATAGAAATATTTAGGTAATAATCGATTCAATTCGTATTGAATTTGTCTTGGAAATTTAGACTTTCTTAAACTACGATCAATCTGAATTTGCGTTTCTACTGGAGCTGGTTTAACAAGCGATGGAAGAAGGTTATAAATTCTCAAACCAAATTCCCAGGCATGCTGTAAATCACAATCAATAGGACGTTGAATTGTAGGAAGTGGAGTTTTAATTTTATTCAGAAATTTTTCTGCTGCTTTTCTTGTCCAAATTGCTGCAATTGTTGTGATTGGAATACTCGTTCCACAAGCTGCAATTATATATTTTTGGTCAACATCAGCTATTTTGATATGCTTTCGTTTTCCATTAAACAACTTCAAAACATCCCAATGATCTTTTACTTTTAAATCATTATATTGATTCATTGCTTTTTCTACAGCAGATTTAAAATCATTAACCAAAATAGCATCATCTTCTATAATTAAAGCAAAATCATTTTCAGAAGCCAAAAAAGTTTCTAGCGTTTTCACATGACTCAAATAACAACCAATTTCTCCAGGAACTAAATCGCGGTCATATTTATTTTTTACTTTATAGGTTGACGAATCCAAAGTTTTGGCATCTACAGCAGAAATTCTTTCGTAAGTAATCTCACATTTTTCGAATTCTTTTTGCATCAATTCAAGCCGATCCGTAGCTCGATCAAGGTTAATCAAGTAGGTTTGGTATAATGGTTTAGTTTTCATTCAATTAATTATCAATGCAAAAATAGTTTTTTTGGCTCAATTTTCGCAATAAATCAAAACGTTACAAGTAATCTTATCCTTTCCATAACATAGAATTGGCTGTAAATTGTTATTTTAGAAAAAGGATATATTACCTTTGCAGTGGTTATGTTGTTTATTAACATCTTATTAATAGTTATTAAAAATAATTTGATAATCAAATAATTAAGATGTTTATTTATTAACTATTTTAAAATAAATCTCTAAAAAACAAGAAGAGATTTGACAGAAAACAAATTATGCCAAGAAGAAATTTTAAAAATACAAAGGCGAAAAAAGACAAAAACATAACAAAGTTTACGAAGTCTATCATCGAAGTTTTATTTCAAAATCCGAATAAACCTTTAAATTATAAACAAATTGCAGCAGCTTTAAACCTAACAAATCGAATTGATACAGAATTATTGATTAAGAATTTGAATGTTTTATTAGCTGACAAGAAGATTTCTGAAGTAGAAAGAGGAAAATACAAAATCAATGCAACCAATGATTATATGGTTGGGATTGCGGATTTGACTTCTTCAGGGAGTGCTTATATTATGATTGATGGTCTTGAACAAGATGTCTTTGTACAAAAAGGAAAAACGAGAAATGCCTTAATGGGCGATACGGTTCGCGTATATGTTTATCCAAAAAAACATGCCAATCAATCGAGAGCAGAAGGAGAAATTGTAGAAATTATCGAGCGCAATAAAACTGAATTTACTGGTATTTTCGAGCTAGGAAAGAACGGAAATTTTGGTTTTGTAACGATGCAAAATGGTAATCATGATTTCTTTATTCCGAAAGAGAAAATTAAAAATGCTCAACCAGGAGAAAAAGTTGTGGTTCGATTAACAAATTGGCCAGAAGGATCTAATTCACCATTTGGCGAAATCACGCAAGTTTTGGGTAGTCCAGATGATACGGATGTAGAAATTCATGCGATTTTGTTAGAATACGATTTGCCAGCTCAATTTCCTGAGGAAGTAGAAGAGGAAGCAAATCAGTTGGATACTTCGATAGATGAAGCCGAAGCAGCTCGCCGTAGAGATATGCGAAATGTAACGACATTTACAATCGACCCGAAAGATGCAAAAGATTTTGATGATGCTTTATCTATTCGAAAATTAGAGAACGGAAATTGGGAAATCGGTGTTCACATTGCTGATGTTACGCATTATGTTCGTCCAGGTTCGTTAATCGAGCAAGAAGCATACAAACGTGCAACTTCCGTTTATTTGGTGGATAGAGTAGTGCCAATGTTACCTGAAGTTTTGTCGAATGTTGCATGTTCTTTGCGTCCAAACGAAGATAAATATACGTTTTCGGGTGTATTCGAAATGGATGATAATGCAAAGATTGTAAAAACATGGTTTGGTAGAACTGTAACGCATTCAGACAGACGTTTTACATACGAGGAAGCGCAAGAAATTATCGAAGGAAAAGATGGAGATTTTAAAGATGAAATCTTGACTTTGGATCGCTTAGCGAAAACAATGCGTGGAAAACGTATGAAATATGGAGCGGTTAATTTTGATAAAGTTGAAGTAAAATTCGATTTAGATCAAGCGCATAATCCGCAAGGAATTTTCTTTAAAATTTCGAAAGATTCGAATAAATTGATTGAAGAATTCATGTTATTATGTAACAAAAAAGTTTCTGAATTCATCAGTTTAGATAAACACGGAAAAGAAAATGCGAACACTTACATTTATCGTGTTCACGATGATCCGAATCCAGATAAATTATTAGACTTAAAGAATTTTATTCGTCAATTTGGTTACGAATTAGAGATTGGAGACCGTAAAACAACTATTAATTCGATGAACAAATTGTTAGCAGAAGTGAAAGGAAAACCAGAAGAGAATATGGTGGAAACTTTGGCTATGCGAACAATGGCGAAAGCAAAATATACAACAGAAAATATTGGACATTACGGTTTGGCGTTCGATTATTACACGCATTTTACATCGCCAATTCGTCGTTATCCAGATATGATGGCGCACCGTTTGTTGCAAGATTATTTAGACGGTAAAAAATCTCCTGCAGCGGCTGTTTACGAAGACAAAGCAAAACACTGTTCATCTCGCGAAAAAATTGCCGCAGAAGCAGAACGTGAGTCAATCAAATACATGCAAGTAAAATACATGGAGCAATTTGTTGGCGAAACGTTTGATGCGTTTATTACAGGCGTACAAGATTATGGAATCTTTGTTGAAATTCCAGAAACGCGTTGCGAAGGTTTGATTCGTTCTCGTGCTATGAAAGGTGATCATTTTGTTTTTGACGAAAAAAATCATGCATTAGTTGGAAAAAGAACTGGCGTGAAGTATCAGCTAGGAAGTCCGGTTAGAATCAAAGTTTTAAATGCAGATTTAATCAAGAAGCAATTAGATTTTGAATTAGTTGATGCTTAATTTTCATATTTTAGACTTATCTTGCAGACCTTAATTATGTTATGGAAATAATATTTTCGGCCATACTAATAGGTTTTTTGTTAAGTACAATTCTTATTGGACCTGTATTTTTCTTACTTATTGAAACCAGTTTGCGTAGAAGTTGGAAAACCGCTGTAGTCCTAGATTTGGGAGTTATTGCAGCTGATATTTTGTGTATTGCAGCAGCCTATTACGGAAGTAAAGATTTTACAGATTATGTGACCAATCATCCAAAGTTTTACCGCATTTATATCATTGCAGGTTTCTTTGTATTGATTTACGGAATTTTCATGTATTTCTCTAAACCAAAGCTACATATAGAAGGCGAAGCGGGATTTGTAAGCAACAATTATTTGAGAACATTTATCAATGGATTCATCATGAATTTGTTGAATATCGGAGTCATTGTTTTTTGGTTTGTAATTGTCTCTTCAATTATGATCCAATATCCAAATCCAAGCAATTTTATGCTTTACATGGGAGTTGTTTTGACCACCTATTTTGTAATCGATTTGGGAAAAATATTTTTGGCAGGAAAACTTCAAAAACGTTTTACCGATCAAAAAGTATTTATGGTACGAAAAGGGGTCGGAATTTGTCTTTTAATCTTTGGATTAATCATTATCCTAAAAGGCTTCGGATTCTTTAAAGAAATCGATCAAAAGATAGAGCATCAGCTCATTAATCAAGAACAAACAAGTTAGAAATATAAACTCCCTTCAAATTTATTTGAGGGGAGTTTTTTTATTCATATGGTTGAATTAATACTTCTGATGGAATATTAAGTTTCTCGGTTAATTTTCGAATCATACTAAGCGATAATTTTCTTTTCTTATTCAATATTTCGCTTGCTCTACTCTTTAAACCGATTATTTCTGCTAAGTCATTTTGTGAATAACCTAATTGTTCTATTCTAAATTGTACTGCTTCTATTGGATCAGGAAATTCTATAGGAAAATGTTCTTCTTCATATTTTTCAATTAGAATACTTAGAATTTCTAATTCATCACCTTCTTCAGTATTTGGTTCAGCATCAAAAATCATTTCTAAACGTTCTAATGCCAAATCATAATCTTGTTCTGTTTTTATAGGTTTAATATGCATAATTTTAAATTTGATTTGCGTTAATTTTATCGTATTCAGCATGAGTTCCAATAAATCGAATCCACACCATTTGATAAGGAAAATTAATTTTTACAATCAATCGATAATTGTTCCCTTTGATATTAAAACAAACACGATTATTCTCTAATATACTTGCATTGGGATATTCTAATTTTAATTCGTTTAGATTATTCCATTTAGCTTTTTCAACTTCTTGATACCACGCTTTCAATTGCTGTTCACAATCTGAATGTTTAGCCCAAAATTCTCGGAGTATTTTTCTTGCTATAACTCTCAATTAGATTTGTTTATACAAAATTAAATAAAAAATTCCCAAAACGGGAACTTTTGTTTGAATTAATTTTTGAAATTATTTACTTCAATAACGATTTCCCAGAATCCTTATAATTCCAAGTTTTTACTTTCATCAAATCAGCAATGGTAGAGGCAATTTGATTGATAGACGTTTGATTTTGTTTGAAGTTTTTAGGATTAATTCCGTTTCCAATCATCAAAATAAATCCTTCGTCAGAGCCTTTTACTTCATCATTGTGATCCGTCCACTCGTTTCCATTTCCACGTCCATGATCTGTCGTTACAATTATCGTTGTTTGATCTTTGTAAAATGGATCGCTTTGCACATAATTCCATAATTCCTCAATCATTCTGTCATTGCGATTTATTGAAGTAATATATTGATCGTAATCTTCATCATGTCCGTAATCATCAGCTTCTCCATAACCTATAAAAAGCAATTTTGGCTTCTGATTTTTCATCGCTTCTAACGCAAATTCGTGCGTAAAAATATCAAATCTCGTTCCCCATCATTGTTTTGGCGTTTCTAACTGAAAACGTTCTATTAGTAATTCTCGTTCAGATTTATTTTGATTAAAACTATTTTGATATCCAGCATTTACCAACAATTTCGAAAGTTCTTGATTGAAAATATTTGTATACATTCTCCAGCTTCCAAAAGCCATTACTTTATTGTTTAAATTTTTTTGCTGATTTGCAATTTCAAAAACTGAAACATTAGGATTCGGAATATCTTTGTTATTTTTAATTCGCTCATCATCAGCTTTTCCTGTAATTATTTCGTTGTATCCAGGATAAGACCATAATCTTTTGTTGGTAAGATTTACAAAATTTTGCTCGTCACGATTTCCCAAAATAACTCCTTTTTCTTTGATCGTTTTCCATGTAAATGGCATTAATAATTCGCGGCGTTTTATAGAATCTTCTGTCCAATATTTTTCATTAGTTTGAACAATAAGTGAGTTGTATTTTTTATTATTTAAAATTGATTTTTCAACTCCACGGAAAACTTCTTTCCAACGAACACCATCCAACGTAACCAAAATAACTTTCGGTTCTTGTGCAAATAAAAAATTTGAGCATAAGGCAAGAATAAGAAATGTATACTTCATGTGATTTTAATTTCTTATAAAAATAGGAAAAGCATCGTTATGATGCTTTTAAAAGTATTATTTTTCGAGTTTATTGACGATTTGTTGATAAACATCCTCGGCACTCAAATTTTGAAAATAATCATAGTTTTTAAACTTTTTTGGATCTTTCCCAAAGATAGAAGTTGGACGAATTTTCATCGATTCGTCTTGTATCACATCATCCATAGATTGTCCATAACCTAAAAATCCAGCAAATGGATGAGTTGCACCCCAAATAGAAATTGTGCGTGTTCCCATCAACGAGGCTAAATGCATATTTGCGCTATCCATCGAAATCATTACTTCTAATTTGGCAATAGCTTGTAATTCTTCTTCAAAAGAGATTGTTCCAGCTAAAGATTTGATGTTTGGATTGAAATTTTCCCATGTTTTTAATTCATCAATTTCAGCTTTTCCACCGCCAAATAAATAAATTTTGTACCCATTTTTAGCTAATTTCTTCGCAACGATTTTCATCTTTTCGATTGGATACATTTTACTTGTAAAGGCTGCGAAAGGAGCAATTCCAATTGATTTAGATTCTTTAATTGATTTTGGTTCGATTTTATGCTTTAAATTGACGTTAAAACCAAGTTGACGTAAAACATCAGCATAGCGTTCAGTTGTTAATTTTAATTGCTTAAAAACGCGATTTTTTTGATCGACTAAAACTCTTTTCTCTGCACGACCTTTATCTAAAGTAGCCGTTTTTGTTCCTTTAAGTTCGAATAAAGTTGTAATTACTTTTGATCGGATTACATTATGAAAATCAGCAACATAATCAAAATTATATTGTTTTAATTCTTTGTATAATTTGAACAAACTAAAAAAGCTTTTGTAGTCTTTGTTCAAATCAACCGAAATAAATTTGATTTGAGGAAATTGCTTGAAAATATTTCCCATAAAAGGACGCGAAGCAACATAAACTTCGACATTAGGATTTTGTTCAATAAACTCTTGTAAAACAGGAGCAATCATTGTGACATCGCCCAAAGCAGAAAAACGTAAAACTAATAGTTTTTTATGATTCGTTTTCTCCATTATTCCTATTGTTAATTTCTTTTGCAACCATTTTCATTTGCTTTTCAAATTCTTGCTTAGATGCTTCAAAATATTGATCAGAATTTTCGGCATGTTTTGCAATTTTACGCAACGACTTTCGGTCACTTTTTATGAAAATTTCACCAATTTTAGATGCTTCTTCATGAGAAAAACCGTATTTTATTAAGATTTGTCTACCAACGTAAACAGATGAGAAAAAGTTTTCTCGATAAACTTCGTCTATACCATCTTTCAAATAATTATACGCATAACTACGATTTTTTGCACGAACAATAATTTCTAAATTCGGAAAGTTTTTACGAACAATATAAACTAATTTTTGATTAATTTCTGGAGGATCCAAAGCAGCTACAAAATATTTTGCATGTTCCGCACCAGCTGATTTTAGTAAGTTAACATTTGTTGCATCACCATAAAATACATTAAAACCTTGTTTGCGCATTTTCTCTACACGCTCGCTATCGTTATCCAAAACAATCGATTTTATTCCAGTACTTTTCAATACACGGCTAATTGTATTTCCAAAATCTCCAAAACCTGCGATGATAATTTGTCCATCAGCTGAATTTGGATTTATTTTATCGTTTTCAATGATTGTTTTTACTTTTGTTTTTACACCAAAATATTTTAGAATTAATTTCTCATTTAAGACTAAAAGTAAAGGCGTAATCACCATTGTAATTGCTGTTGTTGCTAACATCAAATCGTACCATTCTTTGTTTAGAATATCTAAATTTCGAGTCAATGATAAGATAACAAAAGCAAATTCTCCGACTTGTGATAAAAGTAAAATGAACAACCATTTTTGATCAAAATCAAATTTATGTTTGATTCCAATAAACCATAAAACCAATGATTTTATTAACATTATTCCAAATGTTAATCCAAGAATCATAAAAGGTTTATCTGCAATTAATTTGAAGTTAATCGTCGATCCAACTGCAATAAAAAAGATTCCTAATAATAATGATTTGAACGGCTCTATATCACTTTCTAATTGATGTTTATATTCGTTATTTGCCAAAACAACACCTGCGATAAATGCTCCTAAAGCAGGAGAAATTCCAACTTTTTGCATCAAAATTGAAACTCCAATCACTAAAAGTAGGGCAGAAGCGGTGTAAATTTCTCGAACTTGTAATTGTCCAACATACTTAAAATAAGGTGTAATAATGTACTTTGCAATTACGTAAATAAATGTAATTGCACCAACAATAACTAAGGTTTTCATGAATGCTGGTCCACCAACTAACAAACTTTTAGAATCATCACCAATGGACTGAATCAAAGAATCTCCAACTAAAAGTGGAATAATTGCTAAGATTGGAATCACCATAATATCTTGAAACAACAAAACTGAAAAAGTTGATTTTCCGATGCTTGTTTTGGTCAATCCTTTTTCGCTAAGTGTTTGCATAATAATGGCTGTTGAAGACATGGTTATTGCAAAAGCTATAGAAACAGCCAAAGAAAAATCCATTTTCAAGGCAAACATTCCGACTAAAGTTGCAATAATTATCGTCCCCAAAACTTGCATTCCACCAAGGTTGATGATTTTATTTTTCATCTTCCAGAATTCCTTTGGATCAAGTTCTAATCCGACCAAAAAAAGCATCATTACTACACCAAATTCTGTGGCGTGCATAATGTCTGTTCCGTCATTGCCAACAAATTTCAGCACATAAGGTCCAATTAAAACTCCTGCAATTAAGTAACCCAAAACCGAACCCATTCCTAATTTTTTGGAAATAGGAACGCAGATTACAGCGGAAAAAAGAAAAATAAATGCTTGGCCTAAAAAGTCGTTCATTATTTTATAAGGTTGATTAGATGATGCGTCTAACTATTATTTTGTTTTGATTGAAATGCAATCGCATAAAATTTGAATTGTTTTATCATCGCCAATAATCCGTTAGCACGCGTTGGTGATAAAAATTCTGATAAACCAATTTCGTTGATAAAATCTGTATCCGATTCTAAAATATCTTTTGGCGTTTGATGATTATACATTCTCACCAATAATGCAGCAATTCCTTTTGGTAAAATAGCATTAGAATCAGCTTTAAATTCGATTGTATCACCGTCCAATTCTGCATCTAACCAAACAGAAGATTGACAACCCTTGATGATTTTATCATCTGTTTTTGCTTCTTCTGGCAAAGTATTTAAGCTTTTTCCTAACTCGATCAAATATTCGTAGCGTTGTTCCCAATCTTCAAAAAATGAGAATTCGTCTACTATTTCGTTTTGAATTTCTTTAATTTTCATACTACAAAGTTAGAAAGTTTTTGATAGTTTTTCCTCAAAAAAAGACGTTAAATAGCTTGATTCTTTTAGATTTCTTATTTTTGTGTTTTGATAAATTTCAATTCCCAAAAAATGAAGTACACTTTCATTGTTAATCCAAATTCTGGAAACGCAAAACACGATATTTCGCTCGATTTTTTACAATCAAAATTTGATTCTTCAGACGAAATCGTTTTGAAAGAAACTGCTTATCAATTTCATGCAAAAGAATTGGTGAAGGATGCGATTGCAGAGAATTCGGATGTGATTGTAGCATGCGGTGGTGATGGGACAATCAATGAAGTGGCGAGTGCTTTGGTGAAAAAAAATATTCCATTGGGAATAATTCCTGCCGGATCTGGAAATGGTTTGGCAACAAATCTTAATATTCCGAAAGATCCTAAAAAAGCGATTGAAATTATCAAATCAAATGCTATTCACAAAATTGATGTTGGTAGAGTAGAGGATAAGTATTTTTTTAGCAATTTAGGTTTTGGGATTGATGCAGAAGTTATCAAAACGTATGAAGAGAATCAAAAGCGTACGATCACTGGTTATGTTGATGCTTCTGTGAAAACCTTGTTGAATTATAAATCGAAATTATTTCGACTTTATATAGATGATGTAATTATCGAGAAGAGTTTTTATTATCTTTTCTGTTCTAATTCTAACATTGCTGGTTATGGGATATCTTTTACACCAAAAGCTGATTTGTCTGATGGAGAATTGGATTTATTGATGATAGAAGATTTAGATGTTTTCGAGCAGTTTTATTTTTCGGTATTGGTTTTAGCCAAAAAGATTGATTTTTTGAACAAAGCAAAGTATCGAAAAGTGAAAAAATTCAAGATTGAAAGTTTAGATCATAATCCGATTACGTATCAGCTTGATGGAGAGATTCATAAAACCGATTCACTTCAAGTAAAAGTTAAGGTATTACCAAATGCGTTGAAAATCATTTTTTAACCTTAATTATCTATTTAATTAACAATATAAATTATACATTTTCAACTAATTAAAATGTTATTAACTGAGTTATAAACGATTTGTTTGTAACCAATTTCATCATCAATTTATTTATTAATCTTCGCATTCGTTGTAACTTTGATTAAAATTTTTGCAATGAATACGCCTTATAAAATTTTAGCAATCGATTCTAATCATGAATGTCTGAATAATGGACTTCGCGAAGTAGGTTTTATTGTTGATGAAGATTATACTTCGCCCAAAGAAATCATCGAACAAAAGATCAATGAATATGATGGAATGATTGTAAGGAGTAGATTTCCAATTGATAAAGATTTTTTGGCAAAAGCAACGAATTTAAAGTTTATTGGTAGAGTAGGGGCAGGCTTGGAGAATATTGACGAAGAGTTTGCTGCCGAAAATAACATTGTTTTATTTAATTCTCCCGAAGGAAACCGTGATTCTGTTGGTGAACATGCGATTGGTATGTTGTTGATGTTGATGCATCATTTGCGTAGAGCTGATAACGAAGTTCGTAATGGAATTTGGAAACGCGAAGAAAATCGTGGAGATGAATTGAAAGGAAAAACGGTTGGAATTATTGGTTACGGAAACATGGGAAATGCTTTTGCGAGACGCTTACAAGGCTTTGAAGTCAATGTGATTTGCTATGATATTTTGCCAAACAAAGGAAATGAATTTGCGAAACAAGTTTCGTTAGAAGAATTTTTTGAGCAAGCTGATGTTGTAAGTTTACATACGCCACAAACGCCGGAAACGATGCAAATGATTAATGCAGAATTTATTTCTAACTTCAAAAAACCATTTTATTTTGTGAATACAGCTCGTGGAAAATCTGTTGTAACAAAAGATTTGGTCGAAGCAATTAAAACAGGAAAAATTTTAGGCGCTGCTTTAGATGTTTTAGAATTTGAAAAATCGAGTTTCGAGAAATTAGTTGCATCTGAATTACCAGAAGAATTTCAGTATTTAATTCAAGCAGATAATGTTGTTTTAGCACCACATATTGCTGGTTGGACACATCAAAGTAAAGTGAAATTAGCAGAATTTATCCGTGATAAAATAATAGATTGGAAGGATAATCAATAATAACTAAAGCTTAGAATTATCTAAGCTTTTTTTGCTCCATAAATTCCAAAAGCGCATCCAAAAAAGTATTCTTTGTATTGAACATTTAAATTATTTTTCTTAAAAATCGCTTCTACTTTTTTACATGATTCAAATTTTTTGGTGTACAACCATAACATTTTATAATCATCTGGATTTCCCAAAAATAGTTTGCCAAGAATAGGAATTATTTTACCTAAGTAAAAAGAATATAAGAAATAGAGTATACTATTTTGAGGTTTTGATATTTCTATAAATGTAAATTGTCCTTCTTTTTTTAACATTCGATAAACTTGTTTCGCTAATAAATCAATTTGAGATTCATTGAAAGTTTTCAAACCAAAAGCACACGTGATAATATCAAATTCTTCTGATTTTAATTCATTTTTTAAAATATCATCTTGAAAGATTTCTATCTTATTTTGGAAAATTATTTTACCTTTTTTTCTTGATTTCTCAACCATTTCTTCTGAAAAATCTAAGGCATAAAATTCTGCGTTTGGAAATCTATTTTTTAAATAAGACCAATTTTCGCCTAATCCTGATAGTAAATCAATTACTTTAATTTTCGATTCTTTTTTATTTAATGCTTTGATAAATTGTTTTCTCCAAATAATTGAAAAACCAAAAGAAGTTATATAGTTCATTCTTTCGTATGAATTTGACATTTTATTAAAGAGTTTTTTTACAAAGGTTGGATCGTAAATATCATTCATATCGATTAGTTTTAACTAAAAATGTTCCGAAATTTCGGAACCTTTTTTCATTTTGTAAGTTTTTTGTAAACTTTATACAAAATAACTGCTACTATAATAACAAGAACGATTTGGAGTAGAATCCAAAGTATAACATTAAATGTCGATTCGCCTGAAATTGATAGCATATATATGTCTCATGTGTTAACTGAATGCTAAAATATAAATTATTTTTAACATTTTATTAATAATTTAAAAAAAGTTTTATTCTTCATCTTGGTGTGTTAATTGATAACTTATCACATATCAATAGATAAGTTTTTTTTGCACCATAAATTTGTATAAAAATAAATTACTATGAATTACCAAATATTTAAATCAGAATCAAGAGGAGGAGGAAATCACGGATGGTTAAACTCTAAACATTCTTATAGTTTTGCGAATTATTACGATCCAGCACGTATTCATTTTGGTGCTTTGCGCGTTGTAAATGATGATATAATTACTGGAGGAATGGGATTTGGAAAACATCCTCATGATAATATGGAAATTATTACAATTCCTACAAAAGGAGGAATTTCGCACGAAGATTCAATGGGAACAGGTTCTGTAATTGAGTCTGGAGATGTACAAGTAATGAGTGCAGGTACAGGAGTTTTTCATAGCGAAATGAATGCTTATGAAAATCAAGAAGGACACTTTTTTCAGATTTGGATTATTCCAAATAAAATGAATGTTGAGCCTCGTTATCAACAAATTTCTGTTCGTGATGTAGCAAAAGAGAATGAATTATACCAAGTTCTTTCTCCAAATGCAGATGATCAAGGAGTTTGGATTCATCAAGATGCGTGGATTTTCTTAGGAAATTATACAGAAGATAAACAAGAAACATACAAAGTACAAAAAGAAGGAAATGGTGTTTTCTTTATGGTTGTGGAAGGAGAAGTTGAATTTGACGGAAACAAATTAGGACGTAGAGATGTCATCGAAATCAAGGATACTAACGAGTTCTCGTTTAATGTAGCCAAAGATTCTCGCTTGATGTTAATCGAAGTTCCTATGGATATTTAGAAATTTTTTCAAGTTTTAGTTGTTTTATATATAGAGCAGATTTCAGAAATGGAGTCTGCTTTTTTTGTTAAAAAAAATAGCATTTTCAATACAAGTATTTAGTATATTTACTGCTTATATAACTTTAACTCAAAACGTACTTAATCTAAACTATATGAAACGTTTATTCATCATTGCTTCTTTCGCTTTAATGATTATCAGTTGTAAAAATGATAACATTGAAATTGATTCTACATCTGTACAAACTTTTAGTGAAACAGTAGACAAAATTTCGAAGGCTTTGCCTGTTATGCAACAAGATAAATTTAAGGAAGCTCTGCAAATTATTTTCGAGTATAACACAAGTCAATCAATGGATAATGAAGCGCGTTGGGGAATTGTGCGTACGTTGTTGGATGGAAAAACGGTAGATGAAGTTTTTGATATTGCAGAAAAAGTTGCGTTACAAAATAAATTTACATGGAATAGAAATCAAGTTCCTTTGGTGAATGGAATTCCAAAACCAGGTGCAACCGAAACTGTAGAAACTCCTGCTGAACCAACTTCTAATGTGCAACGTTTTGATTTTAGTTTAAAACAAGATGATACAGGAATCTCAATTTCGCCATTCTTTTATAATGCGCAAGGTGAGGAAATTCAATTGGATCAAGCTGTAACGGCAACGATAGAAGTGTTTAATTCAGGTAATATTGTGTATACATTTCGTTCTACAATCGATCCAAATTCGATGGATGATTTGTACAGAAAGAATGCCATTAATATTAAATATTCATCTTTAGATCCATCAAAATTGAAGAATGATCGTTTGGACATTTTGGTTCGAATTCCGAATTCTGAACGTTATTTAACGAATCGTAAAGCAGTAAAAGTTCCGTTGAATTTAGTTGGAGCTTCTGAAGTTGTAGATTCTGCCGCGGTTGAAAGTACGCCTGCACATGTGAGTAAAGAAGCAGGAATGGTAAAATCTCTTTCTAATCGTTTTATGACAAATTTATCAAAGAAAAATTATTCTGGTGCTTTTGCGTTGACAAGAAGTGGCGAATGGAATACTTTCCAAAAATTTTCTTCTGATGAATCAATTAAGAATTTAGAGCAAGCAACAATTAATGATGCAAAAGTTTTGGATGCGGATGAAAAAGTAGCTTTGGTAGAAGTGCAAGCGAACTTAAAAGATCAATCATCTAAGACGTATCAAGTGACTTTAGAAAAGATCAATAATAAATGGTTTGTGGTTAATTTTAAATAATTCTCAAACTTATTAAACATAAAAAAAGCGTTCAGATTCTGAACGCTTTTCTTGTTTTATATTGAAATGAATTATTGTCCGTTAGCTTCTTTAGCAGCGTCCGCTTTCATTTTTTCGTTAGCTGTAATAGTAACTTCTACACGTCTATTTTTAGCACGACCTTCAGCAGTACTATTATCTGCAATTGGATCTTCTATACCTTTTCCAGTAGATGTTAGACGAGAAGATGCAATTCCTTTCGAAATTAAATAATCTTTTACAGATTGTGCTCTTTGTTCAGAAAGTGGTTTATTATAAGATTGAGAACCTACATTATCTGTATACCCAATAACTAAAAGATCTGTATCAGGATATTCTTTAAAAACTTCAATTAATTTATCTAAGTTTGCTTTTGCAGTACTTGTTAATGAAGATTTATTGTAATCAAAAGTAACTTTAGAGTTTTCATCTAAAATTAAATTAATTCCTTCTTCAGTTCTTACAACTTCTGCACCTGGTAAAACTTGCTCAATTTTTTGCGCTTGTTTATCCATGTTGTTACCAATAACACCACCAGCAGCTCCACCAACAGCAGCACCAATTAACGCACCTCCAGCACCTTTACCAATAAGCCCTCCTAAAACTCCACCGGCAACAACTCCAATTCCTGCACCTTTTTGTGTGTTATTAGCATTTTGTACAGCTGTACAAGAAGACATAATAAATGATCCTCCTAATACAATTGCAGCTATTTTAGTATTTATTTTTTTCATAATTTCTAAGTTTTTTAAATTGTTGATTAACGTACGAAGTTATAAATCACTTGTGCAATTTTTCCATTTGCATTGATATCTTGTACCAATTTCATCGAATTTGCATCAACATAATCTACACGCATTTTATATCCTGCTGTATTTTGTTTTGCTTTGATTCCGGTTACATCTTTGAAGATAAAGTAAGTTGTAGAACCATCTTGTTGTAAATCCCAAATAATATTTGCTGTTCCTGAAGGGCAATCTCCGCCAGCGTTATTAAATGTGTATGTTCCTTTTTTGTTGTTTTGAACTAAGTTCCATGTAGAACCTTCATAACATTCTGGATTTGCTGTGTCAAAAACTTTTGCAACTGCATCTGTAACTTTTACATTACCTTGTACCTCGTTGGTTGTTAAACCTTGGTAGTCTACATTTGTCAAAGTCCATGCACCTCTTACTTCTTTCCCAGTTTGTATTTCTTGTTTTGCAACGGTTGTAGATGCACAAGAAGTTAAAAATGCTGAAGCGCATATCCCAAATAATAAAATACTTTTTTTCATAGCTATTTATTTTATCTATTATTAATCTTAAAAAATGGCTTTTATAAATTAGATTTAATAAAGTTTTAGAAAAAAAACGACTTCTAATACATCTGATTAGATAATCATTCTTTAAAAACGCTTATTTTAATTTTCAGCTTTAATAATATAGATTAAAGAAGAATATTGACCTGTTTTTTTAGCTTGAGTATTAGACTTCAAACCAATTCTAAGCGCATTGATAAAACCTAACTTATTACCTTTATATTTTTCAGATAGTAGACTCACATAAAATGAATCTAATTTCATCGGGTGGATAGATTCAATTTTCATGCCAAAGTTGCTAAATAACTTTCGCATGCTGGTTTCCGTGAAATGCCATAAATGACGAGGTACATCATAAGCTGCCCAATGTTCACCATAATATTTAGCATCATACGATTGGTGGTTCGGAACGGCTATTACTAAGATACCACTTTTTGTTAGATGTTTCTTTAGTTCTGTAATTATTTCTTTTAGGTTAGGAATGTGTTCTAAAACATGCCACAAGGTAATCACATCATACTTTTCTGTATTCTGTTCTAATTCTGTAGAAGTAACTTTTTCGATTCCAACTTTTGATTGCGCAATTCGTCTTGCCGAATCATTTGGTTCCATTCCCAAAACATCGTAACCATTTTTTTGTAGATGCTCTAAAAAATCTCCAACACCGCAACCATAATCCAAAATATTTTTACCATTTGAAACTTTATTTATCAATTCTAATTTATTATTTAAATTGATTGATTTTGCCATTTGATAAAAACGTTCGAAAATAGATTTCTTTCCATCCGTATGAGAAATGTAATTTTTACTTTCGTAATACTTTCCTAAATTTTCGATAGGTTGGGGGAGAGTATACAAAACTTCAGTTTCTGAATCTTCGTAAATCTCGAACTTTTCTCCTGTTAAAAAATAATCTTTTAAATCTAATTTCTTAATACCAGAAAATCCTTCAAAAGAAGGATTTTCTTGAGATGTTTCACGTGGAACATTTTCCATATTATCTTCCCATGTAAATTAATAATACACTAATATCTGCTGGTGATACACCACTAATTCTTGATGCTTGTGCTACTGTCGCAGGTTTTATTTTTGTTAATTTTTGACGAGCTTCTATCGACATCGAACCAAAGACATGATAATCTATATCAGCTGGAATTTTTAGATTTTCCAAACGATGCAATTTATCTGCATTCTGTTGTTCTTTTTTAATATAACCTTTATATTTTATTTGAATTTCTGTCTGCTCTAATTCTTCTTGATCGTATTCATTCGTTTCAATAAACTCTTTTACTCGATCTAATTTTGTGAAATCAGAAAGCTTTAATTCAGGACGAGAAATAACCGAAATCATTTTGTTTGGTTGTTTCAAAGGTGTTCCTTCGCGCTCTTCAATTACATCATTTATCTCTTGTGGTTTGATTGAATTTTCTTCAAAATAATTAACTAACTTTTCAGCCTTGTCAAATTTTTCTTCCATTCTTCTCAAACGATCTTCTGAGGCTAAGCCTAATTCAAAACTTTTTCTTGTCAAACGTTCATCCGCATTATCTTGTCTCAATAAGATACGATATTCTGCACGAGACGTAAACATACGATAAGGTTCTTCTGTACCTTTTGTAATTAAATCGTCGATTAAAACTCCTATATAAGCTTCGTTACGATTTAAGATAAATGGATCTTTTCCTTGAATTTTTAACACAGCATTTATACCCGCCATCAAACCTTGAGAAGCAGCTTCTTCATAACCAGTTGTTCCGTTTATTTGACCTGCACAATACAAGTTATCGATTAACTTTGTTTCTAACGTGTGTTTTAATTGTGTTGGTGGAAAATAATCATATTCGATGGCATAGCCTGGGCGTAAAATTTTTGCATATTCAAAACCAGGTACAGCTCGTAAAGCTCTTGCTTGAATATCATCAGGCAACGATGTCGAAAAACCATTTATATAGAATTCCATCGTGTGCCAACCTTCAGGTTCTGCAAATATTTGGTGACGATCTTTGTCTGCAAAACGGTTAATTTTATCTTCTATCGATGGACAGTATCTTGGTCCAGTTGATTTGATTGTACCGTTAAACATTGGAGAACGATCGAATCCTTCGCGTAATAAATCGTGTACTTCTTGATTGGTATAGGTAATCCAACAAGGGCGTTGTTTGGTTAATTTTGGCGTATTGGTATATGAAAATTTAGACGGGTTTTCATCTCCTGGTTGCTCAATCATTTTCGAATAATCAATTGATCGACCATCAACACGTGGAGGTGTTCCTGTTTTCATTCGGCCAGCTTCGAAACCTAAATCAACGAGTTGTTCTGTTATTCCGAATGCAGCAGATTCTCCCATACGTCCACCTCCAAATTGTTTTTCTCCGATGTGGATCAAACCATTTAGGAAAGTACCATTTGTAAGAACAACAGATTTAGAGCGAATTTTCATTCCCATCGCTGTAATTACTCCACAAACTTTACCATTTTCGATGATTAAATTTTTAACCATATCTTGGAAGAAGTCAACATTCTCTGTTCTCTCTAAAGATAAACGCCATTCTTCTGCAAAACGCATACGGTCTGATTGCGCACGTGGAGACCACATTGCTGGACCTTTAGATTGATTCAGCATCTTGAATTGAATTGCAGTTTTGTCGGTAATAATACCAGAGTATCCACCTAAAGCGTCAATCTCGCGAACAATTTGTCCTTTTGCAATTCCACCCATAGCAGGATTACAAGACATTTGTCCGATTGTTTGTAAGTTCATTGTAACAAGAAGCGTTTTTGCACCTAAATTGGCTGCTGCCGCTGTTGCTTCTGCACCTGCATGACCACCACCAACTACAATTACATCATATTCTGATTGAAATATCATTTGATTTGTAAACTTATTTTTCTTGTTAAAATAATAAATGTTCCACGTGGAACATTATTGATTTAGATAGCTACTAAACGTTTCTAAATATTGATTTTCTTTAGCAGTCATCAATTCTTTGTCATCTGGTTCTTTGTCCATATAACCAGCAAAATGTAATATTCCGTGGATAACAACACGAGCCAACTCGTTCTCAAAAGAAACACCATTTTGCTCTGCATTATCTTTGATTCGTTCGACGCTAATAAAAATATCACCCATCAATTCGTCTTCAATAGAATTATCGAAACCGATAACATCTGTGTAATAATCGTGGTCTAAATATTGTCGATTAATTTGAAGTAAGTATTCGTCATCACAGAAAATATAGTTTAAATCTTCTATTGTTTTCCCTTCATTCTTCATACTCTCTACGATCCAATCTATCCAAGTTTGAGCATCTTTTAGCTCAAAATCTGTTTCGTAAAATAATTCTATCATTGTTCTAAAACCAGTAACCTAAACTTAAATTAAATAATCCTTTTTTTGTGTAAGGCGAATAACTCCAAATGAAATTTAAAGGTCCTAAAGGACTATCGTAGCCATAGGTAACGCCATACCCAAGATATTTGTAATCTGTTAAACTTAATTGCTCAAATCTATCTGTGATATTTGCTATATTCATAAATAGACTTGCATAATGATTTTTCAAAATTCGAGCTTGGATATGAGAGCCAAAAAGCAATTGATTGTCGCCAATCGCAGAGCCAAAAGGAAGCCCATAAAACTTGGTATAATTGAAAAAATCTTGTTCAACATAACCTCCAAGATAAAACTTCTGAGGCATTGTTACATTATCGTTGAAAAAGGTTCCAAAGTTAGCAGTAAATCTGTAACTTAGGAAATTATTTAACGGAAAATTTGCCTCTAAACTCGATTCTAGCAAATAGTTATTTTCGAATCCAGTTACATTAGAATCAAACAAATACTTAAAGCTTCCATCAAATTTTAAACCACTACGCGCAAAATTTGCATTATTTCGATTATCTGCTTTAATATATCCATACGCTTTCCAATAATAACCTTCGGATTTTGCTGGAAATTCTTCATTAGAAGCAATAAAATTATTTGTGAAAACTTTTGTGTATTGATGCTCTAATCCAACGCCAATCGCAAATTTTTCTTTAATCGTGGATTGAATATAGAGTTGATTGATGTATTCTCTAAAGTTATAATTTACTTTTTTGTAGATATTATCTTGACCAAAGAAGTTTCTTAAATCAATTTCTTTGTCAAAATAATGCGAAAAAGAGTTGAAACCAATACTTGGTAAATAACCATTATCAATGAAAAAATTGATGTTATATCGCGCATAATCTCCAACCACAACATCAGCAGATAGCACCGAGTTTTTGACAAATAAATTCTTTGAAGTGAAGTTTAAAAGTAATCCTGTTTTGAATAAATCATCGTAATGTAATCCAAAACGGATTGATTGTTTGGTCTTATTTTCTTGAACTTTTAACGTCAATAAATTCTCTTCATCGTTAATTTCTGAGATTTTATACGTGATATTATTAAAGTTTCCAGAAGCATACAATTTCGAAATTCCAGCTTTTAAATCATCATATTTTATAATTTCAGGAGTACGAATCCCTAGCTTACCTTCGATGTAATTTGTGTTGAAATTTTTCAATCCTTCTACTTCAATTTCTTTCACCAAAACATAATCATCAAGTTTAATTTCGTTTCGAGTTTTATTGGAAGCATGCTGTTTTTTTGCAATTTCTTTGAGTTGATCATATACTTTTTCTGATGCAATAAGTCCGCGATTGTAAATAGAATCTACTTCGTCAAAACTTGTCACAGCATATTCTTTTAGCTCTGGTTTAATCAACAAATCGACTAGTTTTTTCTGTTCATTTGTTTTTTTAACGATACTCATCGTCATAATTTGACTCAAAATATCAATAGCAGAATTTAGATCATCACGTTTTTGTAAGCCATCACCCAGCTCAACACCGATAATAATATCAGCCCCCATATCTTTCACTTCTTTTACGGGAAAATTGTTGACAACGCCGCCGTCAACATATATTTTACCATCAATTGTAACAGGATCTAACATGGTTGGATAAGCGCCAGAAGCCAAAATAACGCGAGGTAAAAAGCCTGAACGAAAGACTTTTTCTTCTCCAGTTTCGAGATCGGTTCCGATACAAACAAAAGGTGTCGGAAGTTTATTGAAATCATCAATATCATGAACTGGACGCAATAAATAAGTCAACAAATCAAGCGGACCTTGCCCTTTTGAAATGGCATTAGGAATAGTTAATTTGAACTTATCAAAAGGTAATTCTAAGATATATTTTTCTTTGTATGCTTTCTCGAAGAAAGGAATTTCTGCACGATCTTTATTTTGTGTAATCAACGAAGAAATATCCAATTGATGCATAATTTTCTCAAGCTCGTCAGGCGTATATCCAGCCGCATATAATCCACCGATAATTGCACCCATACTTGTACCTCCGATGTAATCAATTTTGATTCCTGCTTCTTCGATCTTCTTCAAAGCGCCAACATGTGCATAACCTTTTGCGCCGCCGCCACTCAATACAACACCTACTTTTAGACGCGTTGAATCGTTCTTCGTTTCTTGTGCAAAGGTCATGGTTGAAATAATGAAAATGAAAGCAAAAAGACTGCGCATAAATTGATCTAAATTGAGGAATAAAGATAGCAATTTTGAATCTAAGTTGTAGAATTGTTTAACTATTCTACATTATTTTCATAACAACTTAAATAATATGAAAACTTCGAAAAGTTGGCAGAAAAAGCTTTATTTACTTTTAGAAAAGGCTTTAGTTTTTCTATTTGTGAAACAGAAAGTGGATATGAATCATAAATTTCTGATGGATAATCATCCTTATTTAAGATAAAATCATTTAAATAAAAAAGAATCTGTTCAGATGTTATTTCTAATTCGAATTCATTGTTCAGAGAATCGTCAGAATTATTATACTCTTCAATTAATCTAATTATTTTATCCATTTATTTTTTTTTAAAAATAAAAAAAAAGAGCTACTTTTCAGTAACTCTTTCAGTATATTATTCTTTGTAATAAACACGTTTTATACGTTGAGAAACCGAAGTTAAGACTTCATAAGGAATTGTTCCCAACCATTCGGTAACGTCGGCTAAAGTTGGCGAGTTCCCAAAAATAGTGACTTCATCTCCTTCTTTACATGGAATATCAGTTACATCAACCATCATCATATCCATACAAATAGTTCCGGTAATTGTAGCCAAATGCCCATTGATACCCACTTTTCCTTTTCCGTAACCAAGCGAACGACGAATTCCGTCTGCATAACCAACAGGTAAAGTTGCAATTTTGGTATGACGCTCCGCTGTAAAACGACGACCGTAACTTACAGTTTCGCCTTTTTCTATCTCTGAAATTTGAGAGATTACCGTTTTGAAACGCACAACAGGTTTCAAATATTTCTCCATAAAATCGGTATATTCGGAGTAGCCATACATTCCGATTCCTAAACGAACCATGTCATATTGATGCTCTCCATAGGCAACAATTCCAGGAGAATTTAACGCATGTTTGATTGGTTTTATGTTTAATGCTGTTCTAATTGCCGCATAACTGTTATCAAAACGATTCAATTGATATCTCGCATAATCTTCCTCTTCTGGCATATCGGCAGTTGCTAAATGCGTGAAAATTGAACGAACATAAACATGCGAATTATCTTTTAGAATGGCAATTAGCTCTTCGAAATCATCTTCATGAAAACCAAGACGATTCATACCTGTTTCCATTTTTAGGTGAATTGGATAAGGCGAAGAAATCTGTTTTTCTTGTAGTTTCTGAATAAATAGTTTCAAGACGCGCAAACTATAGATCTCCGGCTCCAACTGATAATCGATAACCGTAGAATAACTACTTTGTTCCGGATTCATCACGATGATTGGAACGGTAATTCCAGCTTCGCGCAATTCTTTTCCTTCATCTGCAATCGCTACGCCCAAGAAATCGACACCGTTATTTTGTAAGGTATTTGCCACCTCAAAACTTCCCGTTCCATAACTGTTCGCTTTCACCATGCACATCAATTTTGTGGTAGGTTTTAGCAACGAACGGTACACATTTATATTCTCGATAAGGTGTTGTAAATTAATTTCGAGAACAGAATCGTTGGAACGTGTTTCTAATTCATTCGAGATTTTTTCTAATTTGAACGGACGAGCACCTTTTAATAAAATAGCTTCGTTGTCGACATTTTGATGTTTGAACTGTTCTAAGAATTCTTCAGTCGAATTGAATGAACGAACATAGGATTCGAATAAATGTTTGAACTGAGAAATTTTTTCTCCAATCAACACTATCTCATCAAAATGATAAGGGTTGACTAAATCGGCCGCTTGTTGATATAAATCGTGGTCAGATAAGTTACTTTGTAAAATATCTGTCAATACCAACGATTTTTTGTCGCGCGGTTGTTGATTTAGTACATTTAAACCAATTTTTAATGAATTTAGATCAGAATTGAAGGTATCATTAATTAAAATTGAATGATTAATCGCTTCTTTAATTTCCAAACGCATTTCGATTGGTAGAAGTTGACCAAATTCATTTTTAAGTTGTTTATAATCAATATTTAAACTGATTAAAGTCGTTAAGCAAATTAAACTATTTTTAATCGAAGCATCATCGATAAAAGGAACCGAATAGGTGAATTCTTCTTGATTATGTAAAATAGAAATTTGTGTATTAGTCTGATTACTTTGTATTTGCTTGATTTGTACAGTGGCAGAATTGGAGTAACCATAAGTATATTTATCTATTTGTGCTAAATGAGCGTTTTCAAGAATAGCTTGATGTACTTTTTCATTTTCGATATTGAAAACTAATTTATCAACATGAGAAAATAGTTTCAGTTTTTCCTGAATCAATTCATCTTGATTTTTGAAATTCTCTAAATGCGCTTCTCCGATTTTTGTCAACACACCAATTGTAGGTTGAATAATTTCTTCGAGATTTTGCATTTCATTTGGCATCGAAATTCCAGCTTCGAAAATACCCAAATCGTTTTTCTCCTCCATTTGCAAAACAGAAAGTGCTGCTCCGAATTGAGAATTGTAACTTTTTGGACTACGAACAATCGAGAATTTTTTCCATAACAATTGATTCAACCATTCTTTGACAATCGTTTTTCCATTGGAACCGGTAATTCCGATGACAGGAAAATTAAACTGTTTGCGATGAATTTTTGCCCAATTTTGTAAAGCAAGTAGCGGATTTTCGACCTCGATAAAATTTGCATGAGGCAAATTTGTCAACGCTTTTTCTACGACAAAATTTCGAATTCCTCTTTGATAAGCATCTTGCAAATACAAATGCCCGTCTTTTTGATTTCCGTGAAAAGCAAAGAAAATTCCCTGAGTTGGATTGACAATCATGCGCGAATCAAAGAAAATTTGATCGATGATTTCGTCTCCATTTCCAATCAAAGTACCGTTGATGATACTTGCAATTTGATTTAGATTATAAGTTTTCAACTTTGTGTTTGTTATGTTCTTCCCAGAAAGCAACTCGGCTTAATGGTTCGTATTCTAGTACTTCGCCAAGCTCTACAAGGCGATCACTGTCAATTTTTCGGTGCGAATAATTGGCTAAATTTCCTGTACGAACGCAGATTGCATGCACTTTTGTTACATACTCGGCAGTCGCCATTAAATTGGGCATAGGACCAAAAGGACGACCTTTGAAATCCATATCCAAACCAGCAACTATAACGCGTTTGCCTTCGTTTGCCAATTGATTGGCCACGTCTACAATACCGTCATCAAAAAATTGTGCCTCATCAATTCCTACCACATCGCAATCATCAGCCAATAATAAAATTGCTGAAGAATACTCAACAGGTGTTGATGTAATAGAATTTTGATTGTGTGAAACTACTTCACGGTCAGCATAACGCGTATCTACCGTAGGTTTGAAGATTTCGACACGTTGCTTGGCAAATTCGGCACGTTTTAGACGGCGTATAAGTTCTTCGGTTTTACCAGAAAACATTGAGCCACAGATGACTTCTATCCATCCACTTTTTTTGTTATGATTAAAGGTATTTTCGAGGAACATAGTTCAAATAATTTAGATTAAAATGTGAGAACAAATTTACGGAATAAATTAGATGAAAGAAGTAAAAAGTAGATTAAAGCTCATCTTGAAACTTTAGATGAGCTTTAGTGTAGATGTATAGCGCGCTTAACTTACTTTTATTTTGCCTATATAGGCTGAATTTGATGCAAATAAATTGTCTGCATTTACAAATGCCATCCATACATGTAGTTCTTTGTCTTGGTAGCGAGGTAATAATGTAAATTCATGTGATATATCTGCACGAATGCTTGTTGTTTGAAAAAATAGTGTCCCAACATTTAGATCATTATCTTCTGCAAATAAGGCTACCATGTAGTCTGTTTCGGCAATGGTTCCTGCTCCATTGTCCAACCATTCTATTACAATAGTAAGTGGTGTAGGGGAACTAATGGCTAGTGGTTGTGGATCGATTCCTTTTCCTTTGGAAAATTGGATTTGGTGATAGTTGGGAATGATTTCTAAGTTTTCCATATCGCATTGAAATGCATTGATTACGTTACTCATCGCAGCGTTGTAAGTAGATCGTAGACCTACTTTTGTGCCAAAGAAAGCCTTAACGTATTCCCTGTAACTGGCAATAAAGAGTACGGCTTTGTTGAACCGATCTTTGATTAAGGCTTGTTTTGGAGATGGAGCTTTGGTTGATTTTTTAGGACGAATACGAGATATTTCGTATCCGTTGACATTTGCAATTACAATACGTCCTGTACGACCTGATGTACCTGAAATGATGCTGTCAATAACTTTACCCATAATTTTGTGTGTTTTAGTTAAACTTGGTTTTAATTGTTGTAGTGAATTTAGGTCAGGAATTGATATCTTTTTATAAGTTGCAATGAAATGGAATGATTTGGAAGGGTGTGTACTGTTTTGAATAGTGTTGTACTTTTCTGCGGTGTCTGTTCGGTTGTTCTTCGGTTATGTACCGCAACGCTTCGGTGTTTGTTCGGTGTTCGTATGGTTGTGATGGAGAAATTGGGCAGAAAAAAAGAGCCTTGATAGGCTCTTGGTTATTTGATTAATTGTTTGAGGATTGCTTCGTATACCTCGTGTCGAAAATAAACGTTGCGCCCAAAGTAATTGTATGCTTTTAAGATTTTCTTTTTCCTATAATTGTATAATGTGCTTTTACAAATTTTTAGGTATTGTAGCACATCCCTTTCTTCCATTAGGTATAAATCTAAAGAACTAATGTTACCATCTTCGAATGCTTGTTGCATTTTGTTGATTTCTTCAATTAATTGTTGAAACCAATTTACTGAGTTTAATGGTTGACTCTTCATAGTACAAGTTGTAAGACTTATATAAAATTAATCTATTATCTTATTGATTTTACATAAGAAGTGAATTGTCCCCCCAATTGTCCCCCTTAAAAATAATAATACTTGTGTATTTTTATTGATTACGGAAGTGGTTTGTTGTAACTTTTGAATAAATGACCATATAGATACATAGAAATTGATGAGTTTTTGATTTTAGAAATCAATAGTTTATTGATCTTTTTTCATCTTTGATGAAGGTTATTGTATATTTATTTTACTTATCTTAGTATCAATGGCTATTAAAAAAACATAAGATTATGAGTTTAAAAGAACCACACAAAATAAGAGTAATGAAAAAACTAATAGTTTTAATAATATACTTATTTATGTTTCAATATGTATCCGCTCAAAATGATTCAATAATTTTCAAATATCAAATACCTAACAATATTTTATTTTTAAAAAATGAAGTGAATTTAAGCAATCAAAATACCATTTTACTTGATGGAATTATTGAAAGATTAAATTTATATAAAGGTAAATCAGATTATTTGATAATTATATATATATTCTATAACCCAAAAGAAAAACCAAAGTATATTTATAATAGGCTTGAAACTATTTTAAATCATTTTAAAACCTTTGGATATAACAGAGAACAATTTGTTTTAAAAATTAATAAAGCAAACAAGTTCTACTCAACCAGTTCTTATTCTTTTAATATTATAAAAATATGTACCGATAAAAGTTAGTGTATCAGATGTGTAGTTGCACTAAATATTATTATAAATAAATTCACAATAACATAAAAGGCAGACCGAGGTTTGTCTTTTGTTGGTTTATTAGTTTTTAATAACTTATAACTTGTTGTTACTTTTGAATGAATCACCACATAGATACATAGAAATTGATGAATTTTTGATTTTAGTAATCAGTAGTTTATCATAGTTTTTCATCTTTGATGAAAGTTAGATATACATTTACTTATCTTAGTAAGGAAGGGATAGGAGGTGTTGAGTATGATGTGAGTGGAGCTTAGCTTAGGTAAATTGTAATATATAAGGATGGAATACAATGTTACTATATAAAAACAATTATGAAATTTCGATTTAACTTTTTAATATTCTCGGTATTTTTTTATTCGATAATTGCCTTAGTCTATGTATTAAACTATGAACCATTTTTATTAACGAGAGTTGTTCTT
>NZ_JAOCFS010000018.1:0-65551 GCF_029842105.1 Empedobacter sp. GD03797 | reverse complement strand
ATTAATAAAATAAGAATAATTAAAATATCTGAAATAAAATAGTGTTTATTTTGCAAAATTTTTTGAGAGTTTATCGCTGAAAATAATTCCAATAAATGAAAGTAGAATAATAATTGAACTCGAAATTAAATCAGAAGTTAGTCCATCTTGAAAAGAATCTTTTACACTAAAATACTTAATTGTTGTATTGATAAAAATAGGTAATTGAAAAATCAATAAAATAATCGAAACGATTATTATTGAAATCTGCGCATATTTTTGAATAGGAATTGTAAGATTTTCAATTCTTGTATCTTCAAAATATTTTTCGATTCTAAGAAATCTAATCATAATTTCTGTTTTATAAATGAAAGTATAATAAATCAAAAACAGTACAATGAATAGAATTATAAGCGTGATGTAAGGAAATAAAACGATATTTTGACTTTTTATTTCTTCAGGAAATATTACATCAAAGTTCATTAACAGATTGATTTGCTCGGGAAAAAATGTTATAAAAGTTTCTATAATAAAGAAAAAACCAATCAATTTGATTATGATTGCAAATAGATTTTTAATCGTCATTTTGTTTCGTGTTAATTATTATAAATGTAATAAAAATACATTCTAATCTCCATTTTAACAGAAAATTAAAAGAAATCAATTTTATATTCGATAGTTTTAGTATATTTTAGTAGAAATATTAATATCATAAGTAAACTACATAAAAGAATAAGATGAAAAAGGGTATATTTTTGATGTCAGTTTTGGGTGTTCTTTTCTTTGTTCAGTCATGCGAAACGAAGAAAGAAAATGCTGACTCAACAACTAAAGAAGTTGTAAAACAAGATACAGTGCAAGCTGCTGCAGAGCCTGTTGGAAATCCTACAGATGTTAAAGCTGACCCAGGAACTTTCCAAATTAAACCTTTAAAATATGGTTACGATGAATTGAACGAATACATTGATGCAAAAACAATGGAAGTTCATTTCTCTAAACATTATTTAGGATACATCAACAAATTGAATACAGCGCTAAAAGAAGCAAATATCAAATCGAATGATATTGTAGACATTTTGAAAAAAATGGATATGAATAATGCTGCTTTACGCAACAATGCTGGTGGATATTACAATCACATGCTATATTTCGATATTATGTCTCCAACGCCGCAGAAAGCGCCTACAGGAGATCTTAAAGCGAAGATTGATGCAACATTTGGTTCTACAGAAGAATTGATGAAGCAATTGGACGAAGCAGGTTCTAAACGTTTTGGTTCTGGTTGGGCTTGGTTGGTTGTGAAAGCGGACGGAAGTTTGGCGGTTACAACTACAGCAAATCAAGATAATCCATTGATGCCAGGAGCAGAGGTTGCAGGAACGCCAATTTTAGGAATTGATGTTTGGGAACATGCTTATTATTTAAAATACCAAAATAAACGCGATGATTATTTGAAAGCGTTTAACAATGTTTTGGATTGGAAACAAGTTGAAGATAATTACAAGAAAGCGAAATAAACTTTCGGGTAACGATATAAAAAAAGCTTCTCAAATTTTTGAGAAGCTTTTTTGTTTTATATGAATAATCTTAATTCTTAATTAACGATTGTGTTTCTGTTGTTCCATCTTCATTAAAAACGCGAACAATGTATTTTCCTTTTTTCAAACTTTGTACGTTAAAGTTTGCTTTCTGGCTTCCGTCTAATTTTTTATTCATCACTTCATTTCCAATAATCGAGTATATAGATACCGAACTTGCTTTCGATGGATTATCAAATTTTATTGTAAACGTAGAACTCGCAGGATTTGGATAAATGCTAACAGAGCCTTTGTCCTGATCAAATCTCGACTGAGCTGATGCAGATGTTATGGTGAATAAAAATATAGTTATAAATAGTATAAAGTGTTTCATATGCTTGTAATCCTAACAAATATAAAAATAAATAATTATAAAACAAACATTTCAAAATATATACCAAACAAAAAAGTGATGCTAAATTTTAGCATCACTTTAAGATATATAATAAAAATTATAAACTTATTATAAGCTGTAACGGATAAATCCAGTTACTTTCAAGTCAGCGTTAACAGCTTTAACGACATCTTGAACAGAAGTTTTTCCGTCTTTGATTGACGCTTGGTGAACTAATGTATTCTCTTTGAAGAATTTTTGTAATTTACCTTGAGCGATGTTTTCAATCATATTTTCTGGTTTACCTTCTGCAACTAAAGTTTCTCTAGCGATAGATAATTCAGTGTCAATTACAGATTGAGCAACAGAAGTTTCATCTAATGCTACTGGGTTCATAGCAGCAACTTGCATAGCAACGTCACGAGCTACTTCAGAAGCACCTTCTACGTTAGCAGATAAAGAAACTACAGCACCAATTTTGTTACCAGCGTGGATGTAAGAATTAACGATAGCACCTTCGATAGCTTGGAAAGTACCAATTTCGATTTTTTCTCCAATAACACCTGTTTGCTCAGTTAATTTTTCACCAACTGTAATTCCAGCGAATGGTAAAGCTAATAATTCTTCTTTAGAGTTAACTGTTAAAGCTAAATCAGCGATTTCGTTAGCCATAGCAACGAAAGCTTCATTTTTAGCAACGAAGTCAGTCTCACAGTTCAAAGCGATAACGATACCTTTAGTTTGGTCAGCGTTAACTTTAGCGATAACTGCACCTTCTGTAGAATCACGGTCAGCTCTTTTAGCAGCTACTTTTTGTCCTTGTTTACGTAAAACCTCTACTGCTTTATCGAAATCTCCACCAGCTTCTTCTAAAGCTTTTTTAGAGTCCATCATTCCCGCACCAGTTGCGTTTCTTAATTTACTTACCTCAGCGGCTGTTGCTTTGTAGCTCATAGTAATATTTTTATTTTGTTTCTTAATATTTTAAATAAAAGTAGCTCGTACACCACAAAGTGGTGTAGGAGCTACAAGGTATATTATATCGATGAATTGATCATCAAGTTAATGTTAAGCTTCTTTTGTTTCAGCTCCTTCTTCTTTACCTTCTTTTGCTTTTTCTTTTTCTGCTTTACGTGTAGATAAACCAGCTTTGATAGAATCAGCTACTGTAGATAAGATGATATCGATAGATTTAGAAGCATCATCATTTGCAGGGATTGGGAAATCTACTTGACGGGGGTCAGTATTTGTATCAACCATTGCAAAGATTGGAATACCCAATTTTTGAGCTTCTGCTATAGCGATGTGCTCACGTACAATATCTACAACAAATACTGCAGATGGTAAACGTGTCATATCAGCGATAGAACCTAAGTTTTTCTCTAAAGATGCTCTTTGACGATCAACTTGTAATCTTTCTTTTTTAGATAGTGTTTCAAACGTACCGTCTTTTTTCATACGATCGATTGAATTCATTTTTTTAACTGCTTTACGGATAGTAACAAAGTTAGTTAACATCCCACCAGGCCAACGTTCTGTAATATAAGGCATGTTGATTTCTTCAGCATGCTTAGCTACAACATCTTTTGCTTGTTTTTTAGTTGCAACAAAAAGAACTTTACGTCCAGATGCAGCAATTTTTCCTAAAGCTTCAGATGCTTCATCTAATTTCACTGCAGTTTTGTGAAGGTCGATGATGTGGATTCCGTTTTTCTCCATAAAAATATAAGGAGCCATAGCCGGATTCCATTTTCTTGTTAAGTGACCAAAGTGCACACCAGCACCTAATAAGTCCTTTACATTTACTTTTGCCATTTTCTTTTTTTTAGTTTACGTTCCGTTATCTCAACAAGCAACAAACAAGTGGTCGAAAAATTCTAGCCTTATTTGTTTAGATGCTAAACCAACGGAAAATGGATTTTTTAATGAATTGAATAAATTAACGTTTAGAGAATTGGAATTTCTTACGCGCTTTCTTTTGACCGAATTTTTTACGTTCAACCATACGTGGGTCACGTGTTAATAACCCTTCTGGTTTTAATTGTAAACGAAAATCTGCGTCAACTTCACATAAAGCTCTAGAAATTGCTAAACGAATTGCTTCAGCTTGACCAGTGATTCCACCACCAAATACTTTGATATCTACATTGTATTTCTCTTTTGTACCAGTGATTAAAAATGGTTGTTCTACTTTGTATTGTAATACTGCCGTAGGGAAGTAGATTGCTAACTCGCGCCCGTTAATGAAGATTTCTCCATTACCTTCTTGTAAGTATACACGAGCAACAGATGTTTTTCTACGTCCGATTTTATGAACTATTGCCATGGAATTAGATTATAAATATTCGTTAATATCGATTTGTTTTGGTTGTTGAGCTTCGTGATTGTGCTCAGTACCAACAAATACATGTAAATTAGTCAATAATTTACTACCTAATTTATTTTTAGGTAACATTCCTTTTACTGACTTTTCGATTAAGCGTACAGGATCTTTTGCAAAAACTTCTTTCGCAGTTAAAGATCTTTGTCCACCTGGGTAACCTGTGTGACGGATGTATAATTTGTCATCCCATTTGTTACCTGTTAATTGAATTTTGTCAGCGTTTAAAACAATTACATAATCTCCACAATCTGCATGAGGAGTGAAGTTTGTTTTGTGCTTACCTCTGATAAGCTTCGCAACACCTGACGCTAAACGACCTAATGATAAGTCAGAAGCGTCCACAACTACCCATTCTTTCTGAGCAGTTTCTTTGTTGGCTGATGAAGTTTTGTAACTTAACGTGTCCACTATCTTGATTTTTAATATTTTATAAATTACCGACAATCCGATCGGGGTGCAAATGTACAAAATGATTCTGTTTTCCCAAAAGATTTTAGGAATTATTCGTCACTTTGATGGATTTGTACCATTTAGACGGTTGTCAAAACGTTTGCAAAATTACGTTAATTAATTGAATATCCAATATTTTTTTCGAATTAGACGTTCTATTTAATTGATAGATTGTTTTAAAATCAATAATTGATTGGATGAAAAAGAATACGTTTTATCGTTTAATCAATTAAGTATGATACTAAACAGAAGTTAAAAACGTGCAATTCAAATTTTGAATTGCACGTTTTTTTATTGTAAGATATCTTATTTTTAACCTCTTGAGAAAGGTAAAATAGTTTGAGTTGTAGAACCTAAACCATCAATTCCATACTCGATAACATCTCCTGGTTTTAACCAAACTTGAGGTGTTTTTCCCATTCCTGATCCTGCTGGAGAACCTGTAGAAATAATATCTCCAGGGAAGAAAGACATGAATTGAGATAGGTAGGAAATTAATTTAGGAATGCGGTAAATAAAATCACTTGTATTACCATCTTGCATTAATTCTCCGTTTAATTTTAACCAAACACGTAAATTATTTACATCCTCGATTTCGTCTTTTGTTGCAATAAAAGGACCTACAGGTGCAAATGTATCACATCCTTTTCCTTTGTCCCAAGTTCCTCCACGCTCTGTTTGGAATGCACGCTCAGAAATATCATTAATCAACGCATAACCATATACGTGATTCATCGCATTTTCTTCCGTTACATTATTTGCTTTTTCACCAATAATAATACAAAGTTCTGTTTCCCAGTCCATTTTTGTAGAACCATTTGGTTGCATAATTCCGTCTTCTGGTCCGTTAAACGATTGATTTGCTTTGATAAACATAATCGGCTCTGCTTGTTGCTCCAAACCTGTTTCTTTTACGTGATCATCGAAGTTAAGACCTACACAAACAATTTTTCCTGGACGAGTTAAAGGCGTACCAATACGTACATTGTCTTCAACTAAAGGCAAACTGTTAATGTTTTGCTCGATATATTTTTGTAAAGTTTCTTGTTTTTCGGTATTTCCAAAAAAATCATCATCATAAATAATTCCAGATGCTGAAACATCAAATTTTTTCTCATCGATGATTACACCTGATTTCTCCTGACCTTTTGGTCCGAATCTAAAAATTTTCATCTTCTTTATATTTTTTCCGCCACAAATATACGACGTATTGTTTTTTGATTAAATAAATAAAAAAAGACATCTGTCATTAACAGATGTCTCATAAAGATAAAAAATAATTATATTTATCTAAAATTATTTAGCAATTCCTCTCGAAATTACAATTTTTTGAATTTCTGATGTTCCTTCGTAAATCTGAGTAATTTTTGCATCACGCATCATACGCTCTACATGATACTCGCGAACATAACCATTTCCTCCATGAATTTGAACGGCTTCCGAAGCAACTTCGTTCGCTGTTTTAGAAGCAAATAGTTTTGCCATTGCACCAGAAATAGAAATATCTTTTCCTTCATCTTTCTCAACAGCAGCTTTGAAACATAACATACGAGCAGCTGTAATATTAGTTGCCATATCTGCTAATTTGAATGCAACAGCTTGGTGATTGATGATTTCTGTTTTGAATGCTTTACGAATTTTTGCATAATCTAATGCTAATTCATAAGCGCCTTGTGCAATACCTAATGCTTGAGAAGCAATACCGATACGTCCTCCGTTTAAGACATTCATTGCGAAAGCAAATCCAAATCCATCTTCACCGATACGGTTTTCTTTTGGAACTTTTACATCATTAAAGAATAATGAATGTGTGTCAGAACCACGGATTCCCATTTTTTGCTCTTTTGGTCCAATTTCGAAACCTGCCCATCCTTTTTCTACGATGAAAGCATTGATTCCTTTGTGACCTTTTTCTGGATCAGTTTGAGCGATTACTAAATAAGTAGAAGCTGTTCCACCATTCGTAATCCAGTTTTTTGTACCATTTAATAAATAGTGATCTCCCATATCTACCGCAGTAGTTTTTTGAGAAGTAGCATCAGAACCAGCATCTGGCTCAGATAAACAAAAAGCTCCGATTACTTGACCAGAAGCTAATGGTACTAGATATTTTTGTTTTTGATCTTCGTTACAATATTTTTCCATACCAGCACAAACCAAAGAGTTGTTAACTGACATGACAACAGCAGCAGAAGCATCAACTTTAGCGATTTCTTCCATTGCAATGACATAAGAAACGCTATCTAAACCAGATCCTCCGTATTTTGGGTCAACCATCATACCTAAGAATCCAAGTTCTCCCATTTTTTTTACTGCATCAGTTGGGAAAGTAGATGTTTCGTCGCGTTCGATAACTCCTGGTAATAACTCAGCTTTAGCGAAGTCGCGAGCAGCTTCTTGAATCATTAATTGTTCTTCCGATAATTGAAAATTCATGTGATTATATTATTTATGGTTTTTATTATTTTATGATTATGACTTTAAATTTTTATTCAAATTTTAGAGAAAAAACAAATGCTCTGGTTGATAATGAATTCAAACTTCCTGTCCAATACTTTTGTGAAGCATCTTTATCAGGAACAATTTCATTATTAAAGAAGAACATACCTTTTAGAGCTGGTGTAAGTTTAAATCGTTTGAAATAAATTTCAACACCAATTTCTGCTTGCCAGTTAAAATTATTCGTTGTAGTTCTGAAAACTCCAGTTTCGTTATCGTCTTCTTTGTTTTCGTTTGATTGTAAATTCATTAGATAACCCAAACCTCCTTGAATGTATGGACGTGTATTGAACCAACGATCTCCGTGAAAGTTAAGTAACAACGGAATTTCGATATAAGTAGATTTTACTTCGCGTGTTATTTTAGAAGGGTCTTCTATTGTTTCACCTGTAGCAGGATCCAAGTAGTTATTGAAATGTAAAATACGTTGAGCAAAATGCAATCCTGGTTCTGATTTTAAATCAATATAATCATTTACTCGCATTTTTGCGATTAATCCAACAGAGAAACCAGCTTTACTTTCTTGATCTAAATAAACTAAACCGTGTTCATTTACCCCATCATCATCTGGTGTTTGAGGAGTTCCTGGTAACGGATTTGTTTGAGCTTTAGGAACAATCTTGTAACTCATCATATTAGTTCCCAAGAAATATCCAAAACTAAATTTTTTCTGATCAGTTTCAGTTCTGTTTTCGCTTCTGTCATTATTAGGGCGAAACTGTGCATTTGCAATGCTTGCAACAGTTAACGATAATGCGATGATTAGATTTTTTCTCATAGACTTTCAACGAATAACAAGCAAATTTATTTTATACTTTTATAAATGCTTGCAATACCAAAAGTAAGTTTTTTATCAATAGGTTGTGTAAATTTTACACTTTTCAAGATATTTTTCATTTCTTCTCCATGTGGAAAAGCACGAACTGAATCTGGTAAATAGGTATAAGCACTTTGATCTTTCGAAACCATTTTACCAATTGCAGGTAAAATATTTTTAGAATAAAACGTGTACAATTGTTTCATAGGGAAAGCCGTTGGATAAGAGAATTCTAAAATAACGAAAGTTCCTCCAGGTCTTAAAACACGGTTGATTTCTGCTAAACCTTTCTCTAAGTTTTCAAAATTACGAACACCAAAAGAAACGGTTACACAGTCAAAAGTGTTATCAGGAAAAGGTAAATTTTCCGAATCACCTTGTACCATTTCGATACGATTTTCTAATCCAGCTTCTTTTACTTTTTTGCGACCAACTTCCAACATTCCGTTAGATAAATCTAATCCAGTAATTTTTGCATCAGTATTTTTACCCATCATAATCGCCAAATCTCCTGTTCCAGTCGCGATATCTAAAATCGTTTTTGGTTGAGAAGCTTTTACCATTTTGATAACATCTTTTCGCCATTGAATGTCGATTCCCATTGATAAAACACGGTTTAATAAATCGTATTTTGGCGAAATATTATCGAACATTTGCTCGACTTGTTTCTTTTTATTTAGATCTGATGCTTCGTAAGGAGTTACTGCATCGTGTTGATGATTTGCCATTTTGTAAAGTTATAAAATCTAAATCTTATTCGTAATTCTCGAAATAAAATTGTTTAAAATCTTCTTTGTTAAATATTTTCGATAAATCAGTTGCTTTCTCGCTTCCGCCACTTTTTATGAACATTTTAGGATAATCCTGATCAATGTTATAGTAAAAGTTTTCGATGTATAATTGAGAAGATTTTTCGATAATTCCGTGATAAACCTTGTTATCTATTGCAATGTTGTTTGATAAAAAGATAGAATCTTTGTTTTTTCTAACACCATAAGGTCGTGTAAATGTATAATATTCTTGGTGTGTAGGATTTATAAAACCATTTGCTCTTGTAATATCTACAACCGTATCTACATTTTTATTATTAAAACTATAAACGATATGCGCTTTTCCTTTTTTCAGGTCTACTCGTGCATTTTGTTGCGGTGCAATTGTAAAATCTTTATCGTTAATTTTGATTGTCAAGGTTTTGTTTGATGGATTGTCAATCACATACCCATCTTTTTTGCTCAAAAAAGTGTTATAAATAACAACGATCAAAGCAGCTAATCCACAGACGATTAAAAGACCAATTAATGAAGGATTTTTTTTCATGCTGCTAAATTAATTATACTTTATTAATTTCGGTATGAGTTATTACATATTTTTCATGACTATTTTAATGAAATGTGTAACTTTGTCGCTATTATTTTTTTATTAAAATTGAACAATATTAATATGATAAACTCTGTAATTACAGGTTCTGGACACTATTTACCAAATAGAATTGTTACGAACGAAGATTTTGTTAACCACGAATTTTATGACGAAAGTGGAAATCGTTTGGATAAAACTGGTGAAGAAATTACGCGTAAATTTGAGGAAATTACAGAAATCAGAGAAAGAAGATATGTAGAAGATGATTTATTAAATTCTGATATCGCAACTTTTGCAGCTAAAAAAGCAATTGAAGAATCTGGCGTTAATCCAGAAGAATTAGATTATATAATCGTTGGGCACAACTTTGGAGATATTGATCCTGTTGGTCATCAAATTGATATTATGCCGTCAATTTCGGCAAAAGTGAAACACAATTTAGGAATCAAAAACCTAAAATGTAAGCCTTATGATATGACATTTGGTTGTCCTGGTTGGATAGAATCATTGATTTTAGGACATCAATTTATTCAAGCAAATATTGCAAAGAAAGTTTTGGTAATTGGTTCTGATACGTTATCTCGTGCTGTAGATCCACATGATCGTTCTGCGATGATTTTTGCAGATGGAGCAGGAGCAGTGGTTTTGGAAGCAAAAGAAGCTGACTATAAATATGGAATCATCAATCATGAAACTTTAAGTTATACAGGTGATGAATTGGCTTATTTGACAAATGGACGTTCTGCTAATCCAGACTATAAAGGTTCAATCAAAACAATTAATATGAAAGGTCGTAAAGTTTACGAATTCGTATTAAAAAATGTTCCACCAGCAATAAAAGAATTGTTAGACGAAACAAATTTATCAATTACTGATATTGATAAAATTTTATTGCACCAAGCAAATGCAAAAATGGATCATGCGATGATAGAGCGTTTATACAAATTATATGGTGTGGCTGTTCCAGAAAAAATTGATCCAATGACGGTTCAATTCTTAGGAAATACATCTGTAGCAACGGTTCCTACAATGTTTGATTTAATCAAAAAAGGAGAATTAGCTCCTCATCAATTTCACGCAAATGATAAAATTATTTTAGCTTCTGTTGGAGCTACAATGAATGTTAATGCAGTGATTTATCAATTCGAAAAATAAAAACAAAAACTCATATACTATTGTGAATACATTCGGAAGACTATTTAAAATTTCAACTTTTGGCGAAAGTCATGGTGTAGCGATTGGAGGTGTAATTGATGGCGTTCCAAGTGGAATCGAATTAGATTTTGATTGGATACAAGCACAATTAGATCGTCGTAAGCCAGGGCAATCTGCAATTGTGACACAACGAAAAGAACCAGATACAGTACAATTTCTTTCAGGTATTTTTGAAGGAAAAACAACAGGTGCTTCTATCGGGTTTATTATTCCGAATGATAATCAAAAATCTCACGATTACGATCATATCAAAGGCGTTTTTCGTCCTTCTCATGCCGATTTTACATACGAAACCAAATATGGTGTTCGCGATCATAAAGGTGGAGGAAGAACTTCTGCGCGCGAAACGGCGAATTGGGTTGTAGGTGGCGCTGTTGCAAAACATGTGATTCCAAATATCACTATTACGGCTTATGTAAGCGGAGTGGGTGAGTTGAAGTTGGATAATGATTATTCTACATTAGATTTTTCTAAAATTGAAGATACGGCAGTACGTTGTCCAGATCTAGAAATGGCAGAAAAAATGATTGATCGTATCAAAGAAATTCGCAAAGAAGGAGATACAATTGGAGGTGAAGTGACTTGCGTTATTCAAAATGTGCCAGTTGGTTTAGGTGAACCAATTTTTGATAAATTGCACGCGCGTTTAGGGCAAGCAATGATGTCGATAAATGCGGTGAAAGGTTTTGAATACGGCGAAGGTTTTGCTTCTACATCAATGAAAGGTTCAGAAATGAATGATCAATTCAATCAAGACGGAACAACAAAGACCAATTATTCTGGAGGAATACAAGGTGGAGTTTCGAATGGAATGAATATTTATTTCAAAGTTGCTTTCAAGCCAGTTGCGACATTAATGCAAGAACAAACGACATTGAATGCTGATGGCGAAATGGTAGAAATGCATGGAAAAGGTCGTCACGATCCTTGTGTTGTTCCAAGAGCCGTTCCTATTGTAGAAAGTTTAGCTGCGATGGTTTTGGCTGATATGTTGCTGATACAACGAACAAGAAATATATAAAAAACAAAAAACTCCAACTTTTAAAGTTGGAGTTTTTTGTTTTGCATAACGCATAACGCATAACGCATAACGCATAACGCATTTAACCAAAATCAACGCATAACGCATTTAACCAAAATCCTTCATTTCTTTTCTGTATGTTTCTCCAATTGGTAAAATTTTCTGATTGAGATAAACAGAATTACCATCTATTGAAGTTAAAAAATCAAGATTGATGATATACGAACGATGAATTCTTTTGAAATGATTTGGTAATTTTTCTTCGAAAGATTTCATGGTTTCTAAGACTAATATTTTTTCAGTTTTGGTATGAATTCGAATATAATCTTTCAAACCTTCAATGTATATTAAGTCCGAAAAATTAATTTTCACTTGCTTTCCATCTGCTTTTACAAACAAATAAGTTGACTGATTTTTAGTTGATGTCATTTGAAAAAAATCAACATACTTTTTTACTGATGAATCAAAACGATCTTTCGTAATAGGTTTCAATAAATAATCAACCACATGAAAATTAAAACTTTCTAAAGCATAATCTTGATAAGCAGTTGTAACAATAAATTTCTGAGAATGATCAAGGATTTTCATCAATTGAATTCCTGTTAATTCGGGCATTTGAATATCTGTGAAAATAAGATCAACTTTATTATTTTTGAGAAAATCAATTGCTTCAAAAACTTCGGTTGTAGCAAGTGAAACAATTAAATTTTCATTTTCAGAAGCGTGTTTTTTTAATAATTCAACAGCCAAAGGTTCATCGTCTAAAATAATACACTTAATTTTCGTCATTTAAAGGAATTTTTAGGTAAATATGAAAGGTTTCATAATCGTTTTTAATCTCGAAATTATAATTATTTCCGAAATAATAATTCAATCTTTTTTTCAAATTTGTTAATCCAATTCCAGAAGTTTCATCTTTTTGATGTTGGTTAATTTTATTTGAAACGGAAATCTCAAGGTATTCAGAATTGGTTTTTAAATTGATTTTAATTGGATGATTAATGTCTTTTACAACTCCATGTTTTATTGCATTTTCGATTAAAGGCGAAATAATATAGGGATGAATTAATTTTTTTGAATTTTCGATCAAAAATTCTTTTTCAACATAAAATTTTTCTCCATAACGAATCTGCTCCAAATCTAAATATTGGTTGATGTAATCAATTTCTCGTTCAATTTCTATTTTATCTTTATTGGTTTCGTAGGTTGTGAAACGCATAATTGCACTCAAATTTTCGATAGCTTTCAGCGAATGAGGAGAATTTACACTCACCAAACTATAGATATTATTAAGGGTATTAAATAAAAAATGAGGATTAATTTGAGATTTCAGAAAATTGATTTCAGCTTCTTTTTTCTCTTTCTCGATAATGTTATTTTGTTTTAGTGTATGAATTGAATGAAGTGTCATCCATAAAAAAAGTGACGAAAAAACGATAAAAGAACCATAATGTAAATTGTCGTAGATATAATAACTAATTGCGGTTTTCGTTGGATAATTAACCAAGCCAAAAAGATAATCAGTAATAATTTGTTCGATTAAATATCGAATGATTATAAATGTACTAAAAGAAAAGACGAGCGCAATTAGAATTGATTTCCAATTTATTTTTTTGAGGAATTTTGGAGCGATGATGAAATAAACAATGAAAATCGTAATTAATTGGATGATATACATCGTTGTTCCAAACAATTTAATTGAGCTAAAAAAAGGTTTTCCGTAACTAAATCTAATTAAGGCAGTTGTTACATAATCAAATAGAATGTAAACAATCCAGAAAAAAATAAGGATTAATGCAATTTTTTGTTTCGAGAAACTTAAATTTTTTTTATCACTCTCCATTGTTTTTGTTTTTTGTAAAATTAGATTCTTTTCTAGATAAAAGTGAAGTGATTCGTCGATAAATCAAATGGGTTAGTCGATAAATAGAAGTCAATTTTTTCAGAATCACAGAAATTTGAATCATTATTAAAAATTAATTCAAATGAAAAACTTATTTATCACAATCATTACCGTTTTAGGTTCTGTTAATTTATCTGCTCAGGCAAAATATAATTTTCAAACAAAATTTGATGATGCTATTCCTGTTCTCAATGTTGGGACTTTTCACATGGGTTATACAACAGATGCTAATTCGACAGAGTTTGACGAACATAACAAAGAGAATATTCGACAAGTACATGAATTAGCAAAGAAAATTGCGGAGTTTAAACCAACAATTATTTTGGTTGAACAAGAGCCGTATAAGAATAAGAGAATTGCTGCGGCTTATTCAGATTATTTAAAGAATCCAAAAATGAAATTTGAAAAACCTACCGAGATTGAGTTATTGGCTTATGAAGTTGGGCGATTAAGCGGAACGAAACAGATTTATGGAATTGATTATCAGAAAGATTATTATTATCCGCTTTCTTTTGCATTAAAAGATCAACAAGATACCATAACATATAAAAAATATGGTGAGTTGTTTTCTCTGAATGAGAAAAAGAATAAGATTAATGAAGATAAAATGAATGTTGCAGAATTGTTTTGGTTGAATAATCAACCTGATTATTTGGATGCATTGATTAACTATAATGCAGATTTATTAACGACTGTTTCAGTAAATGGTTATCCATTGGGAGCGGAACAAGCAGCAAAGTTTTATGAAAGAAATTTGTGGATGTTTGCGAATATGAACAATGTGCCAATAACAAAAGACGATCGTATTTTTGTATTAATGGGAGCTACACATACGGCTTTCTTTAAAGATTTCTTACGACGTTCGCCAAAGTTTAAAGAAGTAAATACGTTAGATTATCTAAAATAAAAGCATAAAAAAACCTCGCAAACTGCGAGGTTTTTTTATATATAGTTGAATAATAATTATTCTTCTGTAGATGGAGTTTCTTCTGTAGCAACTTCTTCAGATACTTCCTCTTTTTTCGCTTTCTTGTCGTTAGCGTAAATTGGGTTATCATAGTTGAAGAAAGAACCTTCTTCTTTAGTAGCATTAGCTGCTTTTTGAGCATCTAATTTAGCTAATTCTGCTCTAGTTTTAGCAGCTTCTTCAGCAGCTTTGATAGATGCAGCATCTGGTACAATTTCAAATCCGAAATCTACTTCAACATCTCTGTGGAAACGAACTTTAGCTTCGTATTTTCCTAAACGTTTGATAGTATTTCCAGGGATTCTAATGTTTTTCTTCTCGATTTCAACACCAGCTTTTACTAAAGCTTCTGCTAAATCTGCATTGTTGATAGATCCAAATAATTTGTCTCCAGAACCAACTTTAGCGTCGATTTTAACAACTAAACCATCTAATTTAGCCGCTTTTTCTTTCGCTGCAGAGATTAATGTAGCTTCTTCTGCTTTACGAGCGTCTAAAACTTCATTTAATTCTTGTACATTTTTTGGAGTTGCAACTGATGCTAATCCACGAGGGATTAAGAAGTTACGTGCGTATCCAGGTTTTACTGAAACAACTTCAAATTCAAAACCTAAACCTTCTACATCTTGTCTTAAAATTACGTTCATGATATTTTAATATTTAGGTTATTATTTTAATTGATCACCAATAAATGGCATTAATGCTAAGTGACGAGCTCTTTTGATCGCTTTAGAAACTTTTCTTTGGTATTTTAAAGATGTTCCTGTGTAACGACGAGGTAAAATTTTACCTTGCTCATTCACGAATTGAATTAAGAAATCAGCGTCTTTATAGTCAACGTATTTGATTCCAAATTTTTTGAAACGACAATATTTTGAGTTTGATTGTGTTTCGATATCTAAAGGAGATAAATAACGGATTTCTGATTCGCTACCTCCAGCTGCTTTTTTTGCTAAATCGTCAATTGCCATAGCTTTGCTTATTTGTTAGAGTTAGACTTTAATTTTGTTCTACGTTTTTCTGCCCAGTCCATACCGTGTTTGTCTAATTTCACAGTTAAGAAACGGATTACACGCTCATCACGTTTGTAAGCAACTTCTAATTGAGAAACTAACTCGTTATTGTCTGATTTAAATTCTACTAAGTGGTAGAATCCATTTCTTTTGTTTTGAATTGGGTAAGCTAATTTTTTTAAGCCCCAGTTCTCTTTTGCTACGATTTCACCACCGTTAGCAGTAACAAAGTCATTGAATTTATTAACTGCTTCCTCTACCTGAGAATCAGATAGAACGGGAGTCAAAATGAAAACAGTTTCGTAATGTGTCATTTTTAACTTCTTTTAAGTTATTATTTATACTAAAATTCGAGGTGCAAATATAAGAATAATTATTTGAATATCGCAAATGAATAATTATTGAATTTTTATAGATAGCTTATTTGTTGAATATTATCGTTTTATCATATTGACGTTAAAAAAATATTGACTTTTTTTAAAAAAAAAATTGCAGTTTAAAAAAAGTAGCTTACATTTGTCAACATAAAAGGCTAATGGCTTTTTCATAGGTTTAGGTTGGTTAAGGTTAAAACCCTCGTTTCTGCGAGGGTTTTCCTTTTTTTTCTAAAAACATCTTCTTAAATTTGGTCATAATAATTAATGTAAAATTTTATGACAACAAAATACAATCCTATTCCAAGCGAATTATTCGTAAAGAATAGAGCGAAATTTGTAAAAGCAATGAAACCTCGTTCACTTGCTATTTTCAATTCTAACGATATTTATCCAATTTCTTCAGATTCTACGTTACCATTTGCACAACATCGTGATATTTTTTATTTATCTGGCGTTGATCAAGAAGAATCTATTTTATTGATTTTCCCTGATGCTTACGATCCAAAATATAAAGAAGTATTATTTGTTCGCGAAACAAATGATCATATTGCAGTTTGGGAAGGAGAAAAATTATCAAAAGCGCAAGCAACAGAAGTTTCTGGAATCAAAACTGTACTTTGGTTACATGATTTACCAAATGTTTTGCGCAAATTGATGGTAGAAGCAGATAATGTTTATGTGAACAAAAACGAACATTATCGTGTAACGGAAGCGCCACAAGTAGAAACGCGCGAAGATCGTTTTGTAAAACAATTGAAAGCAGATTATCCTGGACATACTTATTTACGTTCAAATCCTATTTTGCAACGTTTACGTTCTGTAAAAGAACCAGAAGAAATTCAATTGATTCAACAGGCGTGTGATATTACCGAAAAAGGTTTTCGTCGTATTTTAAATTTCGTAAAACCTGGTGTTTGGGAATTCGAAATCGAAGCTGAGTTTGTTCACGAGTTTTTACGTAATCGTTCGAAAGGTTTTGCATACACGCCAATTATTGCGTCTGGAAATAATGCAAATGTGTTGCATTATATTCAAAATAATCAAGAATGTAAAGATGGTGATTTGATTTTGTTTGATGTTGCAGCTGAATATGCAAATTATTCATCAGATATGTCACGTACAATTCCAGTTAATGGAAAATATACAAAACGTCAACGAGAAGTATATGATGCGGTTTTACGTTGTAAAAAAGAAGCAGAAACGATGTTAGTTCCTGGAAATAATTGGTACAAATACCACGAAGAATTAGGGAAAGTTTATACTTCTGAATTGTTAGGTTTAGGTTTGTTGGATAAAGCAGATGTACAAGACGAAGACCCAGCTTGGCCAGCTTACAAAAAATACATGATGCACGGAACGTCTCATCACATGGGATTAGATACACATGATTATGGTTTATTGACTGATGATTTTGTGGCTGGAATGGTTTTCACAAACGAGCCAGGATTCTATATTCCTGCAGAAGGGTTTGGAATTCGTTTGGAAGATGATTATGTAATTCAAAAAGAAGGAAAGCCTTTCAACTTGATGCAAAATATTCCGTTAGAAGCAGAAGAAATCGAAGATTTAATGAATAAATAATCTTTCATTATATTAAATGATAACAAAAATGGAACTCAATATTGAGTTCCATTTTTTATTTTAAAAGAAAATTCTTAATCATTTTCTGGCGCATCATGCGATGGAATATCATCTAAATCTAACATTTCTTTTGCAAGAGCAATCATACGTGGAGTTCCTGTGTGTTTATTTTTTTCGTCCGAAAGTTTTACAACACCAGTCCATTTTATATCTATCGAAGAAATTTCGGTTAATTTCATTACAATATTCATTGGTTTTAAATCAGTGTCGTTTGTTAAGTTGGTTCCAATTCCAAATGATAATCCAATTCTTCCTTTGAAAGCTTTTGTAATCATTTCCACTTTTTCTGAATTTAATCCATCCGAGAAAATAATCGTTTTGAATAAAGGATTGATGCCCATTTTTTCGTAATGCGCAATTGTTTTTTCTCCAAATTCAATTGGATCTCCAGAATCATGACGAACACCATCAAATAATTTAGATAATTTTTTATCAAATTGTCCAAAGAAAACATCCGACGTATAAGTGTCAGTCAAAGCAATTCCTAAATCACCATAATAAACTTTTACCCAACGATCTAAACTGATTGAATTCGCAATTTTGAATCCGTAACGTGCACCATGAAACATAAACCATTCGTGAGCGTGTGTTCCAATTGGTTTTACACCATATTTATGCGCAAAGTGAACATTCGAAGTTCCAACAAAGCTTTTTCCTTTATGGTTTGTTAATTCTTTCATTACCACATCATGAACTTCGTAACTGTGACGACGACGGGTACCAAATTCCGCAACTGTAACGCCAAGACGATTGTATAAATCAACTTTATCGCTTGTACGTTTTGTGATTTCTTCGTTAGAAATGCGTTGCGCATTTGTTAATTTATAGAAAATTTCACTAATCAAACACAAGATTGGAACTTCCCATAAAATAGTACGATACCAATATCCTTCTACGTGAACTTCTACATCAGTACCGTTTTGAGTGATTTTTACTTCATTTGGATCATAGCGATAACCTTGCAAAAAATCTAAATAAGCAGGACTTAAATAAGGGCAATTTATTGTGAAAAAATTTTTTTCGTCTTTGGTTAAAGAAAGCGAAGCCATTGCATTGATTTCTTTTTGCAGTTCTTCCGCAAAACCTTCAGGAAATTGATGTTCACCACGGTTAATGAATTTATAGCGCGCCATTACATCTGGATACAATTTTGTAACGCCAAATTGCATGGTGAATTTATAGAAATCGTTATCGATAATAGATTTTATTATACTCATTTTTTAGGTTTAATTCTAATACATTTTGAAATTTAAAGATAAAAAAAAACCATCAATACAGATGGTTTTTGTAAGATTATCTTATTTTGAAGATAATTATTCTGTTGTTCTTTTTTCGATTTTAGGTAATTCGAAATTGAAAATATAACTTATGTCTCTATATGCGCTTAATTGGTCAGAAATTCCTATGCCCGAAGAATATACTTTGTTTCTACCGTAAGCTAAACGAGAAGGTAATATAATTACACCTTGAAAGTTGTATAAGTCATTTGTAGAACGGTTTGTTGTTTTGAAATGTTTTAATCCTTCTATAAAATTCTTTAATTCTAAATGTTCTCTTTTTACTCCATTTTTAGCTTCTGTTTCAGTTGGGATAAAATAATAAAAACTAGGATCTTTCACAGCCGATCCATCACCAGAATTTGGCGTTCCTCCTGTAGATATAGATCCATATTTTCTTTTATAATCTGTACTATTAGTCGCTAAAAAAGTTCCAATATTATAAGAAATATAAATAGATGTACTATCATTAGAAAGAATAGTTTCTCCAGTTCCTTTATGATTAGGGTTTTCGGCATACCAAATTCCTAAGTTATCTTGTTTTGCTAAAGATTTTAAAGAAGGATATTTATCGTCCTCATTATCTTTTACGTCATCAAACTTTGTAAGTTTTCCATTTTTAGGATTGAAATAGAAATCTTCCATGTATTGTTGAATAGCCTCATCATCTAATGCATTACGTTCTTCAACTGGAATTTTAGTTTCTTTACTTACACCGTTATCATCATCATTATTACATCCTACTAAAACAGCAGAACATGCAATTAAAGTAACGAAGAATTTCTTTATCATGTTATTTCGATTTATATTGCGAATTTAGAAAAAATATTAGTTTAACCTAACAAATATTCAGTTTTAAATGAGATTAGATAAATTTCTTTGGAGTGTTAGATATTATAAAACGAGATCTTTAGCGGCTGATGCGGTAAAAAAGAATCGTGTAAAAGTGAATGGAGATGTAGCAAAAGCGTCGCGAGATATAATTCCGGGTGATGCGATTGAGGTGAGAAAAGATCAAATTAATTTATCTTTTAAAGTATTGCAAGTGCCAAATAATAGAATTGGAGCTAAATTGTTAACCTTGCATATTGTGGATACAACGCCAAAAGAAGAATATGAAGTTTTAGAGCTTCGAAAGCTTTCGCAAGATTATTATCGTGAAAGAGGTGAAGGTCGACCAACGAAAAAAGATCGGCGAGATTTGGATGATTATTTAGAAGAAGGTGGAGAAGATGCAGAAGGTATCATTATAAAAGGAGAAGATTTGGATTAATTCCAAATCTTCTCCTTTTTAAGATGTTTCATAATTTCGTCCAAAATTTCTAATGTACTTTGGTTTGAAATACTGATTGTATATTTTGCCTTTTCATAAAACTGATTGCGCTCAAACAAATGTTTCGCAATAAACTCCATCATTTCTTCATCAGAAAGATGAGCAATCAAAGGTCGAGTTTCTTTTTTATTTTCCAATCGTTTGACCAATTGCGGTAATTGCACACGCATGAAAATTGAAATTGAATTGTTGGCAATCTCATCCATATTATCGTAATAAACAGGAGTTCCACCGCCTAAAGAAAGCACAATATTTGTTGAAGTCAAAACTTCTTTTAAGGCTTCTCTTTCTTTTTTTCGAAAACCTAATTCGCCTTCTTTTTCAAAAATCTCACTAATTTTTGCTTGATATTTATTTTCGATAAAATCATCAAGATCGATAAATTCGAAACCAAGTGCTTTGGCTAAATCTTTTCCGGTAGTCGATTTTCCGCTACCCATATATCCTACTAAAGAAATAATCATGATTAGTCTACTGGTAAGTCTTCTGAATAAAAAATAGTTAATCTCGCATATCCATCAAACGTATCAATTTGATACGAATACGTATTTTCCAAACGTCTTGCATCATAACGCTCTACATTATATGTTACCTGATAATCTTCGTTGGTAACAATAGAATTTGAATGATGATATTTAGATTTTGGCGCATCTTTTTTGATTTCTGCTCTATATTGATTCAAGAATTTAATCGGAAAAGAATACGTTAATTTGTAAACAATCTCTTGCGAAACCTGTATTGCTGTTATTTTATTCAAAAACATCGTTCCTTGATTATTGTTTTTGATTTTCAAAGAATCTAAACGATCAGAATTTTGAATGTATAAATTTTTCCCAAGTTTAGAAACTTTGAAACAACGATCATTCAATTTTTGATGAATAATCTGTGGTTGATCTTTTATCAATTCCTTTAACTCTTTCAATGCAAAATTAGACAAATGTGCATCTTTTGTTTCTTGATTACAATTGTTTGCATATTCAGAATCGGGTACGTCTGCCTCTGGATTATCAGATTTTTTACACGACACTACCGAAAACAAAGCAATAATAATATATAGTATATTCTTCTTCATTCTAAAATTTCAATCTTTAAATAGCGTTCCGAAAATAATTTCGGTTCACATAGATTTAGATTTGCTGGTTGACAAATATAGTATATAAATCATTTATCAAATGTATAAAATGATGTTTCTATGGCTTATTTTTTCAGTTTTCTTACTCGAAATTCTATCTTTCAAAAAAAAACTAAAAATTTATCTAAATTTAAGTTCTTAAAACCGAAATGATTAATTAATAAATTGTAAAAAACTTCACAAAACGTTTGTTAAATTAGTATTAAACGCCCTATATTTGCACTCGATTTAAGAAACCGACCTGGTAGCTCAGTTGGTAGAGCACAACACTTTTAATGTTGGGGTCCTGGGTTCGAGCCCCAGCCAGGTCACTTAGTCAAAACGTTCTTTTTTATATAAGAAAAATAAAAACGTCTTTCGTTTTGTAAACTCAGATATAATCGTATATTTGCAGTCCGAAAAAACGGAGACCTGGTAGCTCAGTTGGTAGAGCACAACACTTTTAATGTTGGGGTCCTGGGTTCGAGCCCCAGCCAGGTCACAAACTTCTAGTTATTGAGAAGTCTAAAAACAATAACACTCCAAAACGGAGACCTGGTAGCTCAGTTGGTAGAGCACAACACTTTTAATGTTGGGGTCCTGGGTTCGAGCCCCAGCCAGGTCACAAACTTCTAGTTATTGAGAAGTCTAAAAACAATAACAACTCCAAAATGGAGACCTGGTAGCTCAGTTGGTAGAGCACAACACTTTTAATGTTGGGGTCCTGGGTTCGAGCCCCAGCCAGGTCACAATTCGATACGCCAAACAGAAATGTTTGGCTTTTTTTATGCAAAATAATTGAGGTGAACATGATAAATGTTGCGGTAAATAAATATCGTATTGTTTCCGATTAACTTCTATTCTCAGTTACTTTGTTCAACCGATTTTAGTGATTATGAAGAAGAAAAAAACAGTTCTCTCAAAATTAATGAAAGTAGTCAAGATTACTGGATTTTCTTTGGGTGGAATTGCATTGGTTTTGTATGTTTCGCCTTATTTTTTTAAGGATCAAATTAACGAAGGTATAAAAAGCGTTGCCGAAAATTATGTAAAAACTGAAATTGAATTTAAGGATTTGGATATTTCGTTTTTCAATCATTTTCCTAAGCTAACAGTTACTTTAACGGATTCTTCAATCAAAGGTTCTACACCATATCAAACCGAAAATTTAATCTCTGCGAAAGAAATTGCACTTGGTGTAGATGTCAAAACGTTGTTTGATGATAAAATAATTTTCAATGAATTATTTATTACAGATGCAACGATCAATCTGAAAATAGATAGTTTAGGTCGTAATAATTTTGATATTATGCAGTCTTCTGATGAGGTTGAAAAAGAAGAAGACTCAAGTGTAGGATTAGCGTTGAATAATTTTAAAATCGCGAATTCTAACTTTTTATATGACGATAAATCATCTAAAACTTATCTAAAATTAGATCAATTTGATTACGATGGACTGATAGATTTTACAGAAAATCAATTAACATTAAATGCAAAAACGGATATCAAAAATGTCAATTTTAGTTTTGATGAAGAGAAATATGTTAAGAATTTACCTTTAAAAGGAAAGATTAATTCGAAAATTGATTTAAATAATTTATCCTTTTATTTTACTGAAAATAACCTCGAATTAGGTCAATTTCCTTTTTCGTTGAAAGGTTCTTTGTTGATGCCAAATGAAAGCAAAGTTTTTGATTTGACGATTTCATCAGAGAAAAATGATCTGCAATATATTCCTGCGATTATTCCAGAAGCGTACCAAGAATGGGCAAAAGATGTGGAATTGAAAGGTTCTTCTACGATTCTTTTTACGATGAAAGGTATTATGAATGCGACAACAAATCAGAATCCAGATATTCATATTGATGCAAAAATTGATGATGGATGGATGAATTATAAGAAATCATCTTCTCCAATCAAAAATATAAATCTTGTTTCTACAATTGATTTGCAAGCGTTGGATCCTGATAAAATGCGTGTCAAAGTCGAGAATCTTGATTTCAAATTGTTAGATGGAACAACTAAAACTAATTTCACGTATTGGGCTGGAAAAACAATGTTTTCGGAAGGAGTTATCGAATCGAGTATTGATTTGGAAGCTTTGAAAAATGCAACAGGTTTCAACCAATTTGATGCAAAAGGAATTCTTGATATGGAAGGAAGTTGGAAAGGTTCTATCGTTCAGAATGCAAAAAATCCTTTGCAAAAAATTCCAACATTTTATCTAAAAGCTAATCTTGAAAATGGTTATTTCAAAATGAATGAAATGCCCGCTGCTTTGGATCATATTAATTTGGATTTGACGATGAAAAATACAGATGGAAATATCAAAAATACGTCTGTATTGGTTCATAAAATTGATGCAAAAGCGATGGATAATTATATGATTGGACGATTAGAATTGAAAAATCTGAATAATTTTCCGATTAATGCAGATTTTGGTGCTAAAATTCATTTAGAGGATATCTACAAAATTTATCCAATAAAGAATATTGATATGCGAGGCGATTTGTTTGTAAAAATGAAAGCAAACGGAACGTATGAGCCAAAACGTAAAAAAGTTCCAGTTTCTAATACGGTCGTTATTCTGAAAAATGGTTACATAAAATTACACGAATATCCGAATTTGCCTTTAGAAAATATTACGGTAGAAACGCATATAAAATCAGGTAGAGGTTCGTTTAACGATTTATCAATAGATGTTTTACCAATCAAATTTACATTGGCAAGAAAACCATTTATGGTGAATGCAAATCTGAAAAATTTAAATAATTTAGATTATCGAATTCATTCAAAAGGTGAATTGAATTTAGCCAATATTTACAAATTATTTCCAATCGAAGGTTTAGATGTTGATGGGTTGATTGAAACTAATTTTGGTGTAAAAGGGAATAATGGAGCGCCTTTGGAGAGTTTTCAAAACAAAGGTTTTGTGAAAATCCAGAACATTAATATTAATACAAAATTCTTTCCAAGTAAATTTGTTATCAAACAAGGAGATTTCCGATTTGAAGGAAGTCATTTGACTTTTAAAGATGTAAAAGCGCGTTATAAAAAGAATGTTTTTGTATTTGATGGAGATGTTTCGAATTACATCAATTATGCGTTAAAAGATAATGAAACATTAAAAGGAACTATTAATTTCAAAACAAATCGTGTCAATATTGATGATTTTATGGCATTTAATACCGAATCGACAGCGACTAATTCGGTTGCTGCGGAAGAAGGTGTGGTTTTGTTGCCAAAAAATGTAGAATTGTCGATAAAAGGTCAAGCAAAAGAAGTTTTATTTAAAGATATTACGTTGCAAAATTTCGAAGGAGATTTAGGTTTGAAACAAGGGAATCTTGAACTTCAAAATACGAAGTTTAATTTGATTGGTTCTGAATTTACAATGAACGGAAATTATGTGCCAACAAATGCGAAAAAAGCGAAATTTAATTTTACTGTAAAAGCCAATAACTTCGATATTCAGCGTGCTTATCACGAAATTACGTTGTTTAGAGAATTGGCAAGTGCAGCGGAAAAAGCGCATGGAAAAGTTTCGATGGATTATCAGCTCGAAGGTGATTTGGGCGCAGATATGTTCCCAAAATTGAAAACCATAAAAGGTGGAGGGAATTTTACGTTAGAAGAAATTAAATTTTTAGGATTTAAAGTATTCAATTCTGTTGCGGAAAAAACGTCGACAGACGCGTTGCATGATGCGAATGTGAAGAAAGTGACGTTCAAAACGAAGATTGAAAATAATGTAATTACAATAAACCGTACGAAATTTAAAATTGCAGGTTTTCGTCCACGAATCGAAGGTCAAGTGACATTAGATGGTTATATGAATCTTGGTATGCGACTTGGTTTGCCTCCGTTTGGGATTATTGGAATTCCGATCAAAATTACTGGTCCAGCAGATACGTTTGAGGTTGAAGTGGGAAAATATCACAAAGAAGATTTAAACGAAACGGATGATGAATTTGGTGAATATCAAAAATCGTTAGAAGAAGAAAAAGCGAAGCAAGAAGCTGCTCAAGTCAAATAATAAAAGAAAGGGTTAGGTTTTGAAAATTTATCTTTAATCCGTTGTGTATTTTTAATTAAAATTTGTCAATTCGAGTGATTTTTAGAAATGAAATGAATAAAAATAGTATCGAGAATTAAGATGAATTTTATCTTCTAAAACCTTATTCTCGATACAAAATTCTTGCAGAATTTCACTCGAATTGACGGTTTAATTGCTAAAATTATCAAAATGCACAACGGGTCAACCTTTATTTTTGACAGCGTTTTGTTTATAATACATTGTCCTTGTCATCCAGAGTTTGTCGAAGGATAGCTTTATACAACATTAGAACTTAAATATATTATATAAAATCTTAATGAATGAAAATTAAACTATCTAAAACACAATCATATTTTTTAGGAATATTAGCAGTAGTTATTGTATGTGCTTTTATATATAGAGAAAAACAGAAATCATTTACAAATATTTTAAAAAAATCTAGATATACTATAGGTAATATTTCTAAAATAAATTATTATAAAGGAGATGATTACTATCATTATGAATATTATTACAATAATATCCTATTAGTTGCAGGAATAAGCGAGTCATCCTCAAATAACCTTTTTGTAGGCAAACGATATTTTGTAGTATTTGAAGAAGGTAATCCTGAGAATTCAATGCTGATTCCTTTCCTATTTGTGCCAGATAGTATAACAAAAGCACCAGCAGAAGGTTGGCAAGAACCGCCAATTCCTATAGATAAAAATGAAATAAAAAAGTTTTTGGATAGTTACTAAAAAGTGAGGATTATTATCCCAAAAGTTATTCATTCAATACACATAATACTACTTTAAATACTCTTCGATAAGCGCATCATCTTTTCGTAAAGAATTAGAAAAAGATTTGAGGGCGTATCTAAATCTCATTGTTGCAATGAAAGACGTTTCGGAATGGACGATTTTATATTTTGAATTGAATGAAATTGTAAAATCAGCAAGAAATAGCAGCTTATTTACTAATAAAAATGAAGAAGGTTAATGAATAAAATTGTACTTTTAAGATTCAAAATCAACCAAATCTGAAACTTACAACTGCTATAAAAAATACCTCGTGGTGGAAAATACTACTTTTCCTTGTTTGGCTTTATTTCTTCGAATTAATGCTGCAAATCACGTTGCGTTATATTCCGATTTCGTCGGATGTTTCATTTTTAGCCATCAAACAAGATGAGGTGACAACAATTCCAAGTTATTTAACCATTTTTTACATTCACGTTTATTCAGCAATATTTACATTGTTTTTTGGAATTGTTCAATTCATTAAAATTACCAATCAACAAATCAGAAAAATACATCGACTTTTCGGTAAATTTTATTTTTATATCACTGTTTTATTGGCTGCGCCGAGCGGAATTTACATTGGTTTTTATGCAAATGGAGAATTAATAGCGCAGTCAGCTTTTGTGATTCTCGGTATTCTTTGGTGGATTTTTACGGTAATTGCAGTTGTTAAAATCAAACAGAAAAACATTCAATCTCACCGAAATTTTATGCTTCGTAGTTATGCGTTGGCTCTTTCTGCGCTTACGTTACGCGCTTGGAAAGTGATTTTGGTTTATCTTTTTCATCCCGCACCGATGGATGTTTATCAAATAATTGCGTGGTTGGGATTTGTGCCCAATTTATTGCTTGTAGAATATTATATTTATAAAACTAAACAATCTAAAATATGAAAAAATTAGCACTACTTATTTGCACTACACTTGTTGTTGTTAGTTGTAAAGATGACAAAAAAAATGCCGTTAAGAATAATGATTCTAATGACACGATTTCATCGATTCATATCGAGCCAACGCAAGAAGATGTCGGGCTTTGGTCTGGAATTTTTGAAGCAGATTCTGTTGATTATGATAAAGGTGATAATTGGTCGCTTCGAAATCGAATTAGTATTGTTATTCAGAAAATAAATAATGATAATACGGTTGAAGGTTATAGTGTTTCAGCGGGAAACATCAGACCATTTAAAGGTGATTTGGTGAAAGAAGGAAATTCACGTTATGTGATGGCGAATGAACCTGGCGATCAAAAATATGATGGAACTTTTAAGTTTAATATTTCTGAAAAAGATGATTCAATTTATGGAACTTGGATTTCGAAACGTACTGATTTACCTGTACTTTCTCGAAAATTTAGTTTGAAAAAAACAATGTTTAACTATGATCCTAAAAATATTTTAATTCAGCCAAAATATGGTGTAGATGAAGAGTATGCGGATGAATATGATAATGTAGATTGGGTGAATTCTAAAAAGAAAAAATACGACGAATCAGATGGGGAAGAGTATTTTGTAGATGTGCAACGTGCTGCTTCGGATGAAATTTATAAGATAAATGGATCAACGCAAAAGTTGACGGAAAAACAATTGAAAAATCTACATAAGTTAGATTTAGAGATTATTCGCAATACAATTTATGCGCGTCATGGCTATTCGTTTGCGAATCGTGGCGCACGACAATTTTTTGATTATGTAGATTGGTATGTGCCGTTGTATACAAATGTTGAGGATAAATTGTCGCCAATCGAGAAAGATAATATTGCGTTATTGAAGCGTTTTGAGAAATATGCAACCGATAATTACCAACAATATGGACGTTAAAATTTAGAATTTTGATTAAGATAGAATGAGTTAAAACTCAATCCGAAAATAAGATAGTAGGATTATCATTTTGCTTTATAGGTTAAATTTAAGAATACAATTGTTTTTATTCGATAAAACCTCTGGTCTGAAAGAACTTTGCAGAGCAAATCAAGATAATTTTGTTTGTTGTGTTTATTAATTTTGGCTCGTTAGCTTAGTTGGTAGAGCACGAAACTCTTAATTTCGGGGTCCTGAGTTCGAGCCTCAGACGAGTCACGAAAAATCTGTTACACAAAAGTGTAGCAGATTTTTTTTGTTTTTTGTAATTATGATGAAGAATTATAAGTGAAATCATTAAAATCTTTCAATGAAAAAACTAGTTTTTCATTAATCAATCTGCAAATAAATCAACGTTTTAGTAAAAAGTATTCAGTAATATTAAATTTTTCTAAATTAATTATTGCTAAAATTAAATAAAATCAAAAGTATAGTAATAAAAAATAAATTTGTCGTAAATTTGCACCCATAATTTTCAAGGATGCAAAACATTAGAAATATTGCGATTATCGCACACGTTGACCACGGTAAAACTACATTGGTTGACAAAATTCTTCACAGCGGAAACGTTTTTAGAGAAAACCAAGAGTCTGGTGAATTAATCATGGATAACAATGATATCGAGCGTGAGAGAGGGATTACGATCTTTTCTAAAAATGCTTCGGTAGATTACAAAGGTGTAAAAATCAATGTGATTGACACTCCTGGCCACGCGGATTTCGGTGGAGAAGTTGAGCGTGTATTGAAAATGGCTGATGGGGTTATCTTATTAGTTGATGCTTTCGAAGGACCAATGCCTCAAACGCGTTTCGTTTTGAGTAAAGCATTAGAATTAGGATTGAAACCATTAGTTGTAATTAACAAAGTTGATAAAGAAAACTGTCGTCCTGATGAGGTATATGACAAAGTTTTCGAATTATTCTTCAACTTAGATGCAACAGAAGAGCAATTGGAATTCCCTGCATTTTATGGTTCATCTAAACAAGGATGGTTCAATACAGAAAATGTACGTGTAGACGATATTTCTCCATTAATGGATGGTATTCTTGAACATGTTCCTGCTCCAGAAGCTTATGAAGGTTCTTTACAAATGCAAATTACATCTTTAGATTATTCTAAATTCTTAGGACGTATTGCAGTTGGTAAAGTAAGTCGTGGTGTTATTAAAGAAGGAGATTGGGTTGCTTTAACAAAACCTGATGGAACATTCAAAAAACATAAAATCAAAGAATTATATACATTTGCTGGTTTAGGTAAAGTAAGAGCTACTGAGGTAAAAGCAGGTGATATTTGTGCTGTTGTTGGTATCGATGGTTTCCAAATTGGAGATACAATTGCAGATCCAGAGAATCCAGAAGCATTACCAGTTATGCACATCGATGAGCCTACAATGAATATGTCTTTCGGAATTAACAACTCTCCATTCTTTGGTAAAGACGGTAAATTTGTTACTTCTCGTCACTTAGTAGAGCGTTTAGAAGATGAGTTAGAGCGTAACTTAGCTTTACGTGTAGAGCCAACAGAAGATTCTAATACACAATTAGTTTACGGACGTGGTATCATGCACTTATCTGTATTAATCGAAACGATGCGTCGCGAAGGTTATGAGTTGACAGTTGGTCAGCCTCAAGTAATCTTCAAAGAAATTGATGGTGTAAAATGTGAGCCTTACGAAACATTAGTAATTGATGTTCCAGATGATTATTCTTCTAAAGCAATCGACTTAGTAACTCAACGTAAAGGTGGTTTATTAGTAATGGAAGCAAAAGAAGGAATGCAACACTTAGAGTTCGAAATTCCATCTCGTGGATTAATCGGATTACGTTCTCAAATGTTAACTTCTACTGCTGGTGAAGCTGTAATGGCACACACTTTCTTAGAATACAAACCATTCAAAGGAGCAATCGCTGGTCGTTCTGCAGGTGTAATTATTTCGAAAGATCAAGGTACATCAACTCCTTATTCTATTGATAAATTACAAGATCGTGGAAAATTCTTTATCGAGCCAGGTGAAGAAGTTTACGAAGGAATGATTATCGGAGAACATTCTCGTAACAATGACTTAGTAGTAAACGTAGTTGAGGCTAAGAAATTAAATAATATTCGTGCAGCTGGTAAAGATGATTCATCTTCTATCGCTCCAAAAACAGAAATGACTTTGGAAGAATGTATGGAATATATCCAAGCTGATGAATGTATCGAGGTAACTCCAAACTTCATCCGTTTACGTAAAATTCACTTAAAAGAAGTAGATCGTAAACGTTTCGAAAAATCAATGAGCTAATCATTTGAAATTATATATAACAAAAAACCAGAAGTTAATCTTCTGGTTTTTTTATGGGTCAATATTTATTAAATCAAAAAATCACTATAATTAGTGATTTTTTGATTTAATAGACTGAATTACATTTGCTTATTAATCAGTCTTTAATCTATTTACCCATGAAAAAAATCTATCTTTTAGCAAGTGTTATAACTTTGCTATTATCTACAGCTTCATTTGCTCAAGTTGGAATCAGTTCTGCAACTTCATTCACGCCAGATACGAATTCAATTTTAGATGCAAGTTCTACAACAAAAGGAATTTTATTACCAAGAGTAGCTTTAACATCTACAACGACATTGGCACCAATTACAGGAACGTCTACAGCTCCAGAATCATTGTTTGTATATAATACATCGACAACAGGAACTTCTCCAAATAATGTAACACCAGGCTTTTATTTTTGGACTGGAACAAAATGGAATAGAGTTTTGAATACAGATAATGAAGCTAAGCCTATGGTTTTTTATGCTCCAAGTATTGCATTGGATACAACTCCCGGAGCACATACTGTGGATTTATATTTGGAATACAAAAATCAATTTGGCACACCAAAATATTCTTCAAATGTAGATACGCCTTTAACTGCCTACACAGTTGGTCAATTAGCTTATTTTATCACTTATATAGATGAAACAGTATTTACTTCTCCAAATTTATCTACTGACGGCAAATTAACTTACACTGTTCCGGCTAAGCCAACAATCACAGAAAAGACATTTATTAATGTAGTTTTTAAGGTTAGAAATTAATAAATAGGATATGAAAAAAATCTATTTATTTTTTGTTTTTGTACTAAGTATATTTAGTACGAAAGCATTCGCAGCTGATTTTTATTGGACAGGTAAAGGCTCAAATAGTAATTATAATTCTTTACAAAACTGGGCTTTAGGAAGTGTAAATGGAGGGACACCTACAGTAGCTCCGGGCGCTAGTGATAATGTTTTTTTTACAGATGGAGCAACAAAGTTTAATGTTGATTTTAGTCAATCAAATATTGTTTTTAATAATTTTACATCTAATTCTACTACAAATGATTTTGCATTTAGATTAACAGCTCCTGGTGGATCAGCAAAAACGTTAACTGTTAATGGAGTAATGAATTTATCATCTCGAGCTAGTTTTTCTAGTAGTTCTTCAGGTGATATTAGTTATGTTGGATCTTTAATTCTTAAGAATAATCCAATATTGAATAATAATGAACTTGCTGTTTATTTAGTTTTCAATTCAGGAACTAACATTGTTATTACAAATAACTTTAATGCAATGTCTATTATTGTAGATAATGGAACAACGTTAGACTTATCGAATCGGTCAATTATCTTAAAGAAATACGCTAACAATAATGAAGATTCTGCAGGAATGTTAAAAGTATTGAACAGTAACAGTGGAATTAAATTAGCAGGAACTACTTTAAATATAGAATCTTTATGGTTTGTGGATTTTAGTACAGCAAAATCAGATTTAACCAACTCAACTATATATATTCATGGAGGAGGATATGACCCTACTGGTAGTATGAATCATAATACATCTATATCTACATATTATTATGGATTAACTATAGAAAAAACAGATTTAACTTTACCAAAAGTAATCATCGATAATGCTAATAATTATTCAACGAGAGTTTCTAGTATTATTAACAATAATAAATTAACCATTACAGATTTAACGATAAAAAATACGAGTACATATTTTGATACGGCTAATTTATTAGTGACTAATTTAACAATTGACAAAGGATATGAGTATCGATTTTATGGAACTTCTACACAGACAACACCAAGTATAAATCCTAATGTAAAGGTGACAAATCTTAATTTTAATCCTTTATCTTCAGGAACTACAAAGTTTAAATCATATTTATCAAAAGATAATACTTTAGCTCATTTAGATATACCTACAACTTCAATGCCTGCGTACAGTAATATGATTGCAAATGGTATTTATTCTAAGAATGTAGTCACATTTACTAATTCAGTTTTAGAAAATTTGAATAAAAATATAAATGTGACTAGTGGAGTTGCTATAGATTATTATTGGGGAGGAAAAGGTGATGGAAAAACATGGACAAATTTAGCTAACTGGAGTTCTAGTGGATCAATACAATCACCTGTTGCTACTTTACCATCTTCAAATGATAATGTATATTTTAATGCAAATTCTACTATTTCAGGAAGAATAGATATTGATCGAGTAATTGATATTCATAACTTCACTGTTTTACCAGATTTTATAGGGAAAACATTTGAAATTTTTAGTTTAGCAAGTGATGCATTTACAATACGAGGTTCTTTACAATTACAAGTAGGAGCTACACTAAGTATTAGAAACTTGTATTTTGTTCCTAAGTCGACTAATATTAATTCTCCTGAAACAATTACATTAAATAATGGAATATTAAAAGGCTCTACTTCAAATAGAGATAGATTAGTTGTAACTGGTGGAGGAGCATTAAGTTTAAAAGGTGCAGATTTTTCTTATTATAATTTTGCAGATGCAAATAGAAATACATTTGTCTTAGAGAATGGATCATTAATATTTGATGCAGCAACAGTAAATTTTAATGATTTCAATGGAACAATAGCAAAAGGTTCTTCTTTTAAAACGAATTTGTATTTAAATAATAGTATTGTCAATACAAAATATTGGACGTATAATAATGTAAATACCACTAACCCTGCTGGACAGTTTACGTTAAATGCTGGTTCTAGTACGTTTAATATATATCAAAGTTTTAATGCTGCTGGTGATACTAATGATTATACGATCGATAATAAGTTGAAGTATAATAAAATTATATTAAAAAACTCGAATAGTACTATAGGTCAAACAATATCAGGTGTCTTTGATGCTAGTTATATAGAATTAGAGCCAAATGCGACTTTTAGAACTGAAGGTGCAGGTATTTTTTCGACAGCCGCAAACCAAGTTAATATTAATGAATTGAAAGTATACGCAGGTAATTTAATTGCTTTTGATAGTGGATATCGAATAAATATTATTGATAAATATCAGACGATTAATACAGGAACATGTCAATTGGTTACAATCTTAGATGGACAAACATATAATGTTAATTTTAAGGTCGCATCAACTGTAACAGATGAAACAAATACGCCAAATGTTTTAACTTTAAAAGGTTATGATGTGCGAAAAATTGATTTTACGAAGAATGCTGGTTATAGCATTAATATATCAGGAAGTGTAACAAATTCGACAGGTTATACATCTATTAATCCTGCGACTCCTACAAATTTATATTGGATAGGAAGTACTTCTTCAACAAATGAGTGGCATAACTCAATCAATTGGACTACAAATGCAAATGGTACAGCAAATACGTCTTCATGTTCTCCAACAAAATTTGATAATGCTCATTTCAAATCATATTCAAACGCGAAAGGAAATGAAGTAGCGATTAACAATGATATTTATATCAATAATATCATTTTTGAAAATGATTCGCCTGCCGGAATGTCTCTGAAAGGAATTGGATCTAAAGATATTTATTTATCAGGTTCAATGTATTTAAACAATAATATAATTACAGGATTTAATCGTATTCTTACTTCTGGTAAACAAACCGATGCTACTTATGATGGTACAGCAAGACATAAAATACAGTTAAGAGGGACAGATCTTAAAATGCGTATCAACTTTCAGGACGAATCTTATTATAAATTAGTTGATGATTATAAAAGTACAAGTAATAATTTATATTTTATAGGAACTTCAGATATTGATGCTTCAAATATTACAATGAATTTAGCAAATATTACTGCTGCAACTGCAGCACCAATTGCTTCAGGTAAATTAAATATCAATAATTCGAAAGTTAATTTAACGAATAGTTTTGATAGTCAATCTCCAAGTTTTTTAGTTACTGCAGATAATGCTATAATTAAGTTGTGTTCAAATTCATCTTCAAGTTTTAACTATTTTAATCCAATAAATAGCACAACAGCTTTTAATACTGCTATGTTAGAATTTATTGATGCTAGAGCATCTACAAATACAATTCTAGGACCTACAACTGCAGCATTAGTCTTTAAAAGTATTACAACAAGAGGTGTAACATTTAATGCAAATTCAAATATCACAACAGAGGTTTTAAACTCTTTAAGTAACAAAATTTCTATTGCCGCAGGAAAAGAACTAAAAGTTACTCAACAAGCTAATTTAAGTGGAACAGCTTGTGATGTGACACGTTCTATTGTATCTTCTGTAGCTGGAACTAGAGCTAAATTTACGATAACAAGTGGTCCTACTAATTTTGATTATTTGACTGTTAAAGATATTGATGCAAATTCTAGTTATCAAATTTTAGTTTTTGGAACTTATAGTACAAATGGAGGAAATAATACAAGTTACGTAACTTTTCTTGATAAAACTCAAGATGACTCGACTTATGGTTTTGGAGCTGTATCAGCATGTAGAGATTTAACGACTTCTTCGTTCTTGTCAGCAGACGGATTTTATCCAAACGCATTTACAACATATAAGTGGTATAAGTTAACAGGTAACAATGCAGACCCATCAATACTTATTGCCACTACTCGAAATATTGATTTGTCATTATATGGTTATGGAACATATAAATTAGAAATTAATTATGATCCAACTACAGCAGGTTCTTGTGTGATTACAGATCAAATTATTATCAATCCCACACCAACTAAACCAACAGAATTATCTGATGATAAATTCTGTAAAAATAAAGTTGTTACATTGGGAGATATTCAATTACCAGGATCTACTTTAGTATGGTATAATTCAGATTCAGCAACTACACCATTGCCTTTAACAACTATTGTTTCAAGCGGTACAACATATTATGTTGCTCGTAAATATGATAGTGGGAGCGGAATGGCTTGCGAATCTACAGATCGATTAGCTTTACAAGTAAAATTGGATGCTTGTGGAGGAGTGTATTTGAACCCAGTTTTAAGAATGAGAGGTTTATAATAACAAATTCTATTAATAATAAAAAGGAACATCAATTTGATGTTCCTTTTTTATTGATTATATTTTTTAAAGTTTCAATTGCTAAATCTAATTCATTTTTAGAAGCGTTATATTCTATTATTTCGCCCTTAATTTTGAATCTCGAAACATTAAAACCTTCTTCGATATCATTGTACCAAATCAAATAATTTTCACATAAAGCAACGACCCAAAAATTATCCTCAATAACATCATTACATTTCCATATTTCAGGAGAGATTTTAATTTCATTCCAAAATAATAAAGTTTCGTCTTCCATATTTTGTTCCGAAAAATAAATTTCGAGCTCCAAATCCTTTTTTGGGAAATTTATCCAATTATCCATTAATAAGTACTTTTTAATAAAATCCAATCTTCAAATTTTTGGATTTGAGTTGAATTTGGTTCAGTCCATTCGATAATATACCAATAACTATCAGAAGGAAGTGTTTGCCCATTCAGTTTTCCATCCCATGTATAATTATTAGCTTCAGAACCTGTAAATAATAATTTTCCTTTTCGATTATAAATGACAAATTTCGGATTGATTTTACTTTTTAATTGAGAATAATCCAACACATCATTTTTACCATCACCATTTGGAGAAATAAAATTGATTAGTTTAATCAGCGAAAATTCTTTCGAAATAGGCGTACAATTAGCCGCAGATTTTACATAAACTGTATGAATTCCTAAAGTTACATTTGTGAAAATATTTGAAGATTGAAAAGCACCATTATCCAACGAATACAGATATGGCGGTGTAGATCCAGTAACTTTTATAGTCACCGTAGAACCTTGAATTTCGATGGATTGAATAATTGGATCTTCGGCTTCAATAACTTTTACTTCTTGGGTATAAAAACAACCATTTAATCCTAATTTTACATAATAAGTTCCAACAGAAACATTTGTAATAGATTGATTTTTATTACCATTATGCAACCATTCGTAAGTGTCAAATCCTGTACTTGCATCCAAAGTAGTCGTTGTTCCTTTGCAAATTGTAACATCTTTTAAGGTTGATGATTTTCCAGATTGTTTGAAAATAAAATGAATTGGAGCAACATTTTCGCATAAACCATTTTGTTTAAATCTTACCCAAAATGTTTGATCTGAATTTATTATTTGTGTCGCGCTGATTGCATTTCGACTATTTTTTGCATCAGCTTCGCTTAAATAATAAGTTGGAGATCCGTATATATTCGTAATCAAGTCATCAATATAATCGGATAAAACAATTTCTTCATCGTTACTTAAATCCTCGTCACAAATTTCTATTGGAGGAATTATGTTTGCAATACTTAGATTATTTAATGTAAAAGTAATTTTTTTTATAACTGGATCACAAGTCCCGATTTGAACACGAATCCAAACTTCTTTAGATGTCTGAATTCCATTTAGTTCAAAATTCGTTATTCCTGCAGAAATATTATCTTTAGCATCTTGTTCGGTATCAAAATATTTCACTTGATGAGCAGAATAATAATCTTCTACAATTCGATCAGTATATTCGTCTAAATTTATTTGTGTTTTTCCATCTAAATCATCATCACAAATAGAAAAACGATCTTGATAAATTTGCGGTTCTTCTTGTACAGAAACATTAATATGACCTTTCAAAGAACAACCAGTATTCAATGTGATTTCTACTTCGTAATAACCTGTTTCATTTACCACTAATGTTGCATTTGTTTCACCACTAATTTCCACACCATCTTTGTACCATTTATAAGCTGTAGCATTTGTAGTTGTCGCATCTATTGTTTCAGATTTTCCAGGACATAATACAACATCAGAACCTAAACTTTTTGATCCTACAAAACTTCCAGCTTTCAAGAAAACAGCAGAATCATAAAGGCCATAACTATCTCCATGGTCAGCAATTACCAATTTTATGTGGTATTTTACGCCTGCTACAATTTGTGCATTTGCTTTCAAAACTTTTGTTTGTCCATTGAAATTTGTTGGACTATTCCTAGAATTAAACCCTCCAAAATATTCTTGGAAACTTTTACATCTATCTGCTCCATTAATTGTTTTAGTTGTTACAGGAATAGTTGTATTTGGAATTAATGCAATGTTTTGATAAGGTTCAGAATTATCTGCTTTTTTGATTAAGAAGGCAAAAGCATCAGAATAATCACAATTATCAATTCGATATTCTTCTGAAAGAAACATGTACTCGAAACTAATTTGATCTGTTGTAAGGTTTGATACAAAATCAAATTCGAGAGATGTAGCATTTAAAATTTTGTCATGAGGTAAATTAGATTGTATCAAAATATCAATTAAGTCTTGATCTCCTCCCCAATTAATTCCATAAAAACTTTGTAAAGTAGCATTTGGACCTTCAGCAGCTTTTGCTTTTCCAGTAGATAAAATAATTCCTTCGGAAAGATCAAAATTACTAGTTCCTTTTGTAAAATAACCATAGCTTATTTCATCATAAGATCTATTGTATCCAGAAATATTAATATTAGAAATAGTAATACAACCTGTGTTTGTTCCAATAAATTTATCAATTAATTCTTCTTTCGATAAAGATGTATCTACCAGAATATATTGACCAAATAAAAAACTATTTAGTGTAAAAGTAAAAAAGAGTAGGAGAATTATTTTTGAATAAAAGTGTTTCATAAAAAATAATTTAGATAAAAAAACTGCTAAATAACTTTAAAATATAAAGTTTATTTAACAGTTTTAGGAATTTTATTTATCGAAAAATAGTCTTAGCCTATTTTTCCTAAATTTTCTGCAATAGTTTCAATGAAAGATGTTAATGGTTTTTTTGCCATCATTTCGATCATCATATTGAAATTTCCATCAAAATCTAACGTAACATCAGACGAATTCTCATCAACAGCATCAATAGAAATTGTCAAAGTATATTCAAAAGCAGGTGCAGGAGATTCGAAAACAATTTTCGATGGCTCAACTGTCTCTTTCAAACGCATTCCAACCTTTGGTAAAGCACCAACACCAACCGTAAATCCTTTTCCAGATTCGTGAATTTCAAACGATTTTGTATCCTCTGGCATCAATTGCTCATAATTCTTCATATCCAACAAAAAAGTGTATGCTTCTTGTTGATTTTTTGCAAAACGGACTTTATTTGTATTTACCTTCATATCCTTGTGAGTTTTTTTATAAATTTGTAACAAATCGTTCAAATGTACAAAGTTTTTTTTAATGAAAGTTTGTTAACTTTCAGCAACCAATCTAATCCAGAAGCAAAAAATATTTTGTTTCAAAATGAAGCTCAATTTGATGAATCTTTTCATTTATTATCATCAAAAGCAGCAACTTTAGTCAATATTTTTAGTGAAGATATTGATGATGTTTGGACGAAATTCTTAAAATATTACAAACATATACAAGCTGCGGGCGGAATTGTTCGTAATCCGCAAGACGATTATTTGTTCATTTTTAGACTTGGAAAATGGGATTTGCCAAAAGGTAAAATGGAGAAAGGAGAATCGAGAGAACAATCTGCAATTCGCGAAATTGAAGAAGAATGTAGTTTGACAAATTTGGAGTTGAAACGATTTTTAATGCCAACTTTTCACATTTATTTTTTGAGAGAATATATTATCAAAGAAACATTTTGGTTCGAAGTTTTTTATGACGGTGTTGAATTGCCTTTGCCACAAACTGAAGAAGGAATTGAGTCGGTTGAATGGAAAAAAGAGAATGAAATTCCTGAGTTATTAGAAAATTCTTATCCAAATATTAAATTATTGATGGATAATTATTTAAATTTGAACTAAATAAAATTAATATGAAAAAATATATATTAACTTTTTGTGCCTTAACATCTTTTGCTTTGACAACTAATGCTCAAACGAAAAAAGATACCAAGGTTAAAACTGAAAAAGCTTCTAAATCTCAATCAAAAATTTTAGATAACGGAACGGCAAAAATAGACGATTTATATGCGTATCAAGTGTATGGAGAATCGTTTGATATCAAAAATACATTGACGAAAAACGAACTTGGAAAGTTATACGATAACATGAAAAGTGGTGATTCTTTGGAAAATGTTCAGTTTGTTTCGACGATAGAATCTGTTTGCAAAAAGAAAGGTTGTTGGATGAAAGTTGATCTTGGAAAAGGCGAAGAACAGTCGTTTGTGCGTTTCAAAGATTATGGTTTTTTTATGCCTTTAGATGGTGAAAAAGCGAATGTTGTCGTGCACGGAAAAGCTTTTGTAAATGAAATTTCTGTTGAGAAATTGCGCCATTATGCAGAAGATGCAGGACAATCGAAAGAAGAAATTGCGAAAATTACAAAACCTCAGTTGCAATATAATTTTGAGGCTGACGGAGTTTATTTGAAAGAAAACTAAGATTTTTAAATCAATAATTAATCAAAACCTTTCTATTTTTGGAAAGGTTTTTTTATGAAATCAATTCTATAAAATATGACAAACTTATTTCAAGCCAATCCAAATCAGTATTTTTCTTTGATCGGAAAATCGATGAATGACAAATTATTTCAATCATTTCAAACTGAATTTGAATCTGATATTTCAGAGCAAAATATTCCTCAAGGAAAAATTGTGTTGTACAAACAGCATGGAATTTCGGTGAAAATTGTTGATGAAATGATTGTTTCGATTAAATTTTATCTTTCTCCAAATCCAATTTGTAAGGTATACGAAGGTCAAAATATTTTTGATTTGAATCGAAATGTTGATGAAACACAAGTTCGTAAAAGTAATGATTATCAAAGGATTATTAATAATGATCCAAATCGTTTGGCAAATGATTATAGTCGTTTAAATTGTTTATTTTCTTTTGATTCGATGACAGGAGAATTTTTAACAATTGAAATATTAAACGAATTATAAGATGTTTTTCTGCTGAAAATTTTAGATATTTATCATTTAATAATAAACCTTAAATGAAAAAATATTTATTTTTAATTTCTTTATCATTTTCTCTTTTTGCCACAGCTCAAACAAATTACAATAAATCATTTATAGAGAACGATTCGCAAGTTTCTTATACGTACAAAGCGGTTTTCGATTCGGGTTCCAAAGAAGCAATTATCAATCGAATTTCGTCTGAATTTAAAGCGCCAAAAGTAAACAAAAACGATTTGGTTTGGAATTATAACGGAAGTTATGAAATTGTTGTGCGAGAAAATGATGTCAATATAAACTTCGGAAAAAGCAATGATAATCAGGCTTTGTATGAAAAAGTAAAAGCATTAGGAAAGGATTTATCGACAATTGTCAGTCAACCCGTTTTTAAACATCGCTTGATTACAGAGAAATTTTATGTTGTAAATGACAAAGCAAATACATTTTCGTATCGTGGAGTTTTTACGTTGAATAAACGAGCAAATATCAAGAAAAGTATCGAGAAGTATTTTGGAGAACCAACGTTAAAAGCAGATAATTTTGGTTGGAAAACGGAAGATTATGATATCACGTTGAAGAAAGATCAAGTAGAATTTTTTCTAATGAAAAATAATTCTGATGATTCATTTTATCAACAATTTATGAATTTGGAGAAAGAATTAACTGAAATTATTATCAATCCAGGACCAAAAAATACATTGATTACAACCAAAAATTATGCGTTGAATGACAATCCGTTGTCGTATACATACAAAGCAGTTTTTCGTCCGCAACAAAATGATATGGTAAAAGAGTTGATTGAAACGCAATTCGGAAAAGGAAATTTGAGTGGAGGAAATTTGGTTTGGAATCGAAATGGAAGTTATGAAATTATCTTGTCAGATTATCAGTTAAAAATAAATCTTGTAAAAAGTAGCGATACAGAAAGCGTTTATCAGCAAATAAAAGAATTAGGAACAACGATTACAAAAGCATTGAATTATTAATTTAAGTATTTAATAAACGACTATTAATTTATTTTTTGTGATATTTAATCGATAAACCTAAATAAATTAATATGAAAAAATATTTAAGCTTGTTCTTATTGTTATCAACGTTTGCAGTTTTTGCACAATTGAGAGCTAATAATACGGAGTCTTATTACTCGATGAAAGGAACTTTTAATTCGGATAAAAAAGACATTATAAAGAAAACAATCGAGAAAGAATTTGGCGAAGGAGTTTTGGAGGACTCTGGTTATATCTGGACTGGACGAGGAAGTTTTGAAATTATTTTGAATGATAATTCGCTTAAAATGGAGATTCAAAAAAGTACCGATAATCAAGAAGTTGTGGATAAAATTAAAAATCTTGGAGACAAAATTCTTGCGACAAAAAATATAAATAATACGAATACGTAAAAAATGAGCTACAATTATTTTGTAGCTTTTTTTGTGTTAACGCTTCGTTAACCGTTCATTAACCTACGCAAATTAATCTTTTTCAGAATTTTATAAAAAATAAAAATATGAAAAAGATACTATTAATTGGAGCTATTTTGATAACAGCTTTTACTTGTCAAGCCCAGACTGCAACTGCGGTCACGAAAACAAAAACATCGGGGACAACAACTCATTCTACAGTTTCGATAAATGTGAGCGATAGCAACGAAGTTTATTCGTATTCGGCAATTTTTGATAAACCAAAATCTAAAGCTGCAATAAATGAAATAGAGAAATCTTTTGGAAAGCCAACGACTGAAGGAAAAAACTATGTTTGGAGAGAAGGAGAATCTTTAGAAATAAAGGCTCGTGAAGGAAAAATTTCGATAGAGTTTGAAAAAGGTTCTACAAAATTATATGAAAAAGTAAAAGAATTGGGTGAATCTATTTCTGTGGTTGTCGGAGAAAAATAATCATTCTAAAACATAAAAACGGAAGTCAAATTTGACTTCCGTTTTTTTATTATTTTAATTCTCTATACTTAAAATCTTTTCCAAAAAAGTAATTCCATATCAAGCTAATAAGAATCAAATTTGCTATTCCACGAATTGTTATAAATATCCCGAAATTACCAAAACGTTTGTATTTAATATGTGATAATTCTTCTTGATGATTAACAATATATTCGTATAAATAATAATCAAAAACTAACATCGAAAGGCTAAAAAGAGCTAAAATAACATAATGAAAGCGTATTATGTCTTTAATTTTTTTTAGATTTTTATACAATAATACAGCTCCAATAAAAGAAAAAAATACGCTTGAATGAAAAACAATTTCAGTTATAGTATGAAGTTTCGGAACCTCATTATTTTCTTCAATATCTTCAACTAAATTTGGCTCGAAAGAATTCTTCTTTTCTTCTTTTTCGTGATAAATAATTTTAGATGAAATTAAATTTTTAATTCGAGTTGTTTCGATTTCAGAAAACTGAACATTTCGTTCATTTTTTAAAATTTCGAAAGCCATTTCTATTGCTTCAGGAACAAATCTAGAATCATCTTTGATGTAAGAATTTAATTCATTTGTAGACAGTTTTTGAAGAACGCTTCTTTTAACTTGCATTAATTTAATTATAAATCAAATATTTTGCTCTTATCTTCTTGAAAGCTTCTAAATCTTTTTGCCAAGTTGCTTTTATTTCTTCTTCTGATAAACCTGCTTCTATTTGTTTGCGCAATTCATCAGTTCCAAAAAGTTGATCAATCCACAATTTTTTACCATTCATGGTCCAAAAAGGTTGCTTCGTATTGTTTTTATATGCATTGATTAACCATTTCAAATTGATGGAAGATTGATACGGAACATCCGATAAATCCTCACCATAACAAACTTCATCTTTAAATTTTGGACTTGTAGCACCAGGTTTTGAAATTGGCGTATATTGATAAGGCATATTTTTTAGGAATGGCGAACCATAAACCTGAAATTGAATATCTGTTCCACGACCTTCGTTAACGTTTGTTCCTTCAAACAAACAGGTGCTTGGATATAAATTTATCGCGTGAGCATTTGGTAAATTTGGTGATGGTTTTACTGGTAAATTGTACTTGGATTGATGGGTATAATTGATCAATGAAATAATTTCCAAATCTGCTTTTATACCATTTGCTAACCAACCTTCACCGTTGATCATTTGCGCATATTCGCCAATCGTCATTCCATAAACAATCGGAACATTGTGCATTCCAACAAATGATTTGTACTCGTTTTTCATTACAGGTCCGTCCACATAATGTCCATTCGGATTTGGTCTGTCCAACACAATTACTTTCTTGCCATTTTCAGCCGCAGCCTCCAAAACATAATGCAAAGTAGAAATGTATGTGTAAAAACGTGCGCCAACATCTTGCATATCAAAAACCAAAACATCTACATCAGCAATCTGATTTGCTTTCGGTTTTTTATTGTCACCATAAAGCGAAATAATTGGCAAGTTAGTTTTTGTATCAACACCAGATTTTACTTTTGCACCAGCATCAGCATCTCCACGAAAACCGTGTTCTGGCGAATAAAGTTTAACCACATTGATTTTATGTTTTAGTAACAAATCAACTGTATGCATCGTTGTTCCATTAATGGTTGCAATTCCTGTTTGGTTCGAAATTAATCCAACTTTTTTACCCTTTAATTTCGAAAGATAGTTAGCTGTATTTTCTGCTCCAACAAAAATAGTTGAATGATTATCTATCGTTTTTGATGTATTATTTTGAGCTAAAATTGGAGTAGAAAAGCCGAAAAAAATAACTGAACTAAGTAAACCAATTGATGTATATTTGACAAAGTTTTTCATTTCGTTTTGAATCATTTGAATTTAGGCGAATTTAAAGCCTAAAGTTAGTTTTAATCTTATAAAAAATATATAATTTGAGTTTTTCTTGGTGGTTTTCAAAAAAAATTGCGCTTGGTAAAAATACTAAAAATAACTTATCGAGTATTATTATTCGAGTAGGTCAAATTGCGGTAGCATTAGGGTTGATTGTTTCTTTGGTGACGATTTCGACTGGTGTTGGAGCAAGAAAAGCGATCAAAGAAAAGTTGGCCGATTTTAATGGTCATATTACGATTAGAAACTACAATAGTAATACGTCATTAAACTCTGATTCATTATCACTTCATCAAGCTTTTTATCCAAAGTTTAAATCAATTCCAGAAATAGAACATGTACAAGCAATTGCCAATAAAAGTGGTGTTATCCGAACGGATGAAAACTTTAGTGGAGTTGTGTTCAAAGGAGTTGGAACAGATTATGATTCGGTTCGTTTCGAGAAATTTATGGTAAAAGGACATTTTCCACGAATCAATAAAGATTCGATTATGGATGAGGTTTTATTATCGAAAAAGATTGCGGACGAAATGAAATTAGATGTGGATAGTTCGTTTGTGATGTATTTTATTCAAGAAGATACCAAACCAATTTATCGTCGATTTACCATTTCTGGATTGTTCAAAACAGACATCAAAAATTTTGACGATCAAATTATGTTTGGTGATATCAAGCATGTACAACGTCTTAATCGTTGGGATTCGACAACTGTTGGTGGATTTGAATTATTTGTAAATGATGTCGAAAATATAGATCCAGTTGCAAAACGTGTGCAAGAAAATATTCCGTATAATTTATATGCAGAATCAGCAACAGCATCTTTTGCTCAGATTAATGATTGGATTTCTATTTTTGATAAAAATATTGTCATTATTCTTTTTATCATGCTATTTGTTGTGGTAATTAATATGGTAATGGTTTTATTGATTTTAATTTTAGAACGAACACATTCAATCGGGATTTTAAAAGCATTTGGTGCGACAAATTGGCGAATCCGAAAATTATTCATCAATTACGCATTATTTATTATGTTGCCAGGATTAATTGCTGGAAATGCAATTGGACTTGGATTATTATTAATTCAGAAATATTTCGGAATTATCAAACTTCCGGCAGAAAACTATTATTTATCAACAGCTCCAGTCTATTTAGATTTTGGCACAATTGTTTTATTGAATGCAGGAGCGTTATTAGTTTGTGCAATTGTATTACTTTTGCCATCGTATATGATATCTAAAATTACACCTGCAAAAGCGATTAATTTTAGATAAAATTTAATGTTTTAATTTAAAAGTTAGAAAAAAATGAAATACGCAAACAATATATTAGAAACGATTGGGAATACACCTTTGGTTAAAATTAATAAGATTACAAAGGATTTACCATGTACAGTTTTAGCAAAAGTTGAATATTTTAACCCTGGTCATTCTTGTAAAGATCGTATGGCGTTGAAAATGGTCGAAGATGCCGAAAAAGATGGTCGTTTAGTTCCTGGAGGTACAATTATCGAAGGTACTTCTGGTAACACAGGAATGGGGTTAGCTTTGGCAGCTGTGATCAAAGGTTACAAATTAATTTGTGTGATTACAGATAAACAATCGAAAGAGAAAATGGATATTTTGCGCGCTGTTGGTGCAAAAGTTGTCGTTTGTCCTACAGATGTTGAACCAGATGATCCACGTTCTTATTATTCAGTTTCGAAACGTTTGGCACAAGAAACGCCGAATGGTTGGTATGTAAATCAGTACGATAATCCATCGAATGCACAAGCGAATTATGAGCAAACTGGACCGGAAATTTGGGAACAAACAGAAGGAAAAGTAACGCATTTTATTGTTGGAGTTGGAACTGGAGGAACAATTTCAGGTGTTGGAAAATACTTAAAAGAAAAAAATCCTAACATTAAAATTTGGGGAGTTGATACGTATGGATCAGTTTTCAAAAAATATAAAGAAACTGGAATTTTCGACGAAAATGAAGTGTATTCTTATGTAACAGAAGGAATTGGTGAAGATATTTTACCAGAAAATGTAGATTTTGATATCATTGATGGATTTACAAAAGTGACTGATAAAGATGCAGCGGTTTATACGCGTCGTTTAGCTTTAGAAGAAGGTTTGTTTGTTGGAATGTCTTCGGGATCTGCGATCAAAGGATTGTTGCAAATGAAAGATGAATTTGGTCCAGATGATGTTGTAGTGGTTTTATTCCACGATTCAGGTTCTCGTTATGTAGGAAAAATCTTTAATGATGATTGGATGCGTGATAGAGGATATTTGGACGAAGAAATCAAAACGGCTGTAGATTTGATTAAAGAACATGTTGATAAACCTTTGGTAACGGTTCGTACAGAGGAATTGGCTTCTCATGCGATTGATCGTATGCGTCGTTTCAAAATTTCTCAAATTCCAGTAATGGACGTGAATGGAATTGTTGGTTCTTTGGATGAATCAGATTTGTTTCAAGCATTTTTAGAAGATAGAAATGTTGCTGAAAAACCTGTCCACGAAATCATGGGAAAACCTTATCCAGTTGTTAAAGCAGGAACATCTATCGAAGAAGTTTCGAAGTTAATTACAAAGGATAATCAAGCTGTTTTAATAGAATTAGAAAACGGAAAATATCATATCATCACAAAATATGATATTATTAACTCGATTAAATAACAAAAATCCTATCTTTGAAGCGATATGGGAATTGTATTAAAAGGTCAGAATTTAGTAAAAGATTACGGTAAAAAACACGTCGTAAAAAATGTGTCTTTTCAAGTAGAACAAGGAGAAATTATTGGATTATTAGGACCAAATGGTGCTGGTAAAACGACTTCTTTCTATATGATTGTTGGTTTGGTAAAGGCCACGCAAGGAAAAGTTTTTTTAGATAAACAAGATATCACGAATGATGCGATGTACAAACGCGCGCAAAAAGGTATTGGATATTTGGCGCAAGAAGCCTCTGTTTTTCGTAAACTTTCTGTAGAAGATAACATCAAATCTGTTTTACAATTCACGAAACATTCCAAAAAAGAACAACAAATGCGTACAGATGCTTTGATTGAAGAGTTTTCGTTGGAACATGTTCGTAAAAACCGTGGAGATTTACTTTCTGGAGGTGAACGTCGTCGTTGCGAAATTGCACGTTGTTTGGCAACAGAACCTAATTTTATCTTATTAGATGAGCCTTTTGCTGGAGTTGACCCAATTGCGGTTGAGGATATTCAGAAGATTGTACGTTCGTTAAAAGATAAAAACATCGGAATCTTAATTACCGATCACAATGTATCGCAAACACTTGCAATTACCGATAAAACATATATTATGTTCGAAGGTAAAATCCTAAAAGAAGGTTCGCCAGAAGAATTAGCAAATGATGAAGATGTTCGTCGCGTTTATCTAGGTGAAAATTTTATGTATCAGCAGATATAAATTACAATATAGTATTTTCTAAACCACTCAATTTTGAGTGGTTTTTTTGTTTATGTTTGTATCAAATTAAACACTATAATCACTTATGAAAGAATTAAAATTAATCTTAGTATTCTTATTGTCAATTACTATCCAAGCACAAATCAGATTTGAACAAGGTTATTTAATTGATAACAATAATCAAAAACAAGTTGTTTTAATCAAAAATGTAGACTGGCTAAATAATCCCAAATCAATAGAGTATAAAAATAATGAAACTTCTAAAGTAGAGATTGCAACAATAAATCAAGTAAAAGAATTTGGAATTGATAATCAATCCAAATATGTTAGAGCGGATGTTAAGATTGATCGATCTTCTGAAGATTTGGATAAAATAAGCTCGAATGAAGAACCAGACTTTAAAGAAGAAAAATTATTTTTGAAAGTATTGATAGAAGGTGATGCTTCATTATATGGTTACAATGATTATAATTTGAAGAGATTTTTTTACAAAAATAATACTGGAGATATTGAGCAATTAGTGTATAAAAAATATGAAGTTTCTACAAATCAATTTGCTTATAACAGAACATTTAGAGGACAAATTGCTCAAAATTTCAAATGTGAATCGATTTCTAATGATAGAATTAAAAAAGTAAATTACAGAGAAAGTGAATTAATAAAACTTTTTACAGAAATTAATATCTGTAAAGGTTCTGACTTAACTTTTACGAAAGAATCTAAAAGAGTTGATTTTAATTTATGGGTAAGACCAAGATTAAATAATTCTAAATTAAATATTAATAGTAATAATGAAGCTATTAATTTTGGTAATAAAACTTCTTTTGGGATTGGAATTGAATCAGAATTTATTTTGCCTTTTAATAAGAAGAAATGGAGTGTTATTTTAGAGCCTACATTTCAATCTTATGATAAAAAGAAAGATAAGATAAATAACTTAGATGATGTTGCATCTGTTAATTATAAAAATATTGAATTTCCAATTGGTTTTAGACACTATTTTTTTATTGATAACAAATCAAAAATTTTTGCAAATGCACAGTATATGTTTAATTTAGATTTAAATTCATCAATAGATTTTAGTAGAGGAGGTCAGACTTATAAAGAGATGGATATAAAATCTAGAAGAAATTTTGCCTTTGGGATAGGTTATAATTATAATAATAAATTTAATGTTGAATTAAGATATTTAACTGATCGTAATCTATTTGATTATGTATATTGGAATTCAAAATATTCTACGATTTCATTTGTCTTAGGATATAATATTTTTTAAAATAGATAAAAATAAGCTTCTAAAAACCACTCAATTTTGAGTGGTTTTTTTGTTTAAAATAGCTTCAAAATGATCTAAAATTAAGATTTGCTTAATTTTAAAAGTTTCTCATTTTAAGATTTACTTTTTCGGTATATTTAAGTACTAAAACTTACTGATAAAGAATGCTAAAACTTAACTATTATTTTATTTGCTTAATTTCAATTTTTGTGTTGAATAGCTGTACACACGAAGAAGATGCGATAAAAGAACCAAAAAAATCTACAAATAGAGGAGGAGTGGTGCTTACTTTTGATGATGATTATGTGGACGAATGGTTCAATGCGAATATAAAATTGAAACAATACAATTGGAAAGGAACGTTCTATGTAACGCATTTTGATAAGCTTTCGGAGAATGAAATTCGTGAGTTGACTTATCTGCAACAAAACGGAAACGAGATTGCTGCGCATGGTTTAAATCACGTTCATACAACAAAGTATATAAAAGAATTTGGAGAAAAAGAATTTATTGATAAAGAAATCGCTCCAATGCTAAGTTTGATGAAAAACAAAGGACTTGATGTAACCGATTTTTCTTATCCTTATGGCGATCGAAGTGTAGAATCGGATCAATTACTTTTCAATCATTTTAAAACATTAAGAGGAACAACTTATGGAAACGAAGCACCTAATTTTCAGAACTGTTATTATCAAAATAAACCGTTATTTTTTGGTTTAGGAATCGATAATAGTTACGCGCATTTTAGTGTGCCTTATTTTATTTCGTTGTTGCAATATGCAAAAGATAACAATAAGATAGTCGTTTTTTATGCGCATAAAACAGTTGCAAAAGCAAGTAATAATTATGAAACTGAATTTAAAACCTTAGAAGAGATTTGCAAGTTTGTGAAGAATAATGATATGAAGTTTTATACGGTTAATGACTTACAAAAATTGAAATAAAAAAATGCTCAAAATTCTTGAGCATTTTTCGTTTATTCTATAAAAAGTAAATCTCCTTTTTGGTTAACAGCTTCTTTGAAATAAAGATAAACATCTTGTATATCAAAACGTCTAAAATTGATAGCGTTAGAAATATTTTGTTCAGGAAGTTGATAAATCATTTCAAAATTTAACATACTACCAAAACCAGAACTCTCGATTTTTTCGACCAAAATTCCTAAAGATTCTAATCGTTCAATCAACCGATTAATTTCCAAATCATTATGTTTCATAATCTCTAAAACTTACTATTAAAGCGGTTTCAAAGCTAAAACATAAATTTTTAAAATAAGATTTTGAGAAATAAAATTATATGTTAAACCTTTCATGTTTCAACTTAAATCTCTCTTTTTTAATTATTTATTTTAGAATATTTTTTAAATAATCCAACACATTTTCTATTGAATCAAATTGTTTCACACCATATTTTTCTGCCGTAATATCAACATTCCCTTTTCGCCAAAAACCATCTGGACAAATCACCAAAAGTTTTCCACTTTTTGCATACAATCCCATTTCCAACAAACTAATCGGACTTTTAGAATCTTTCCCAAAAAACATAATAATATAGTCTGCATTTTCCAATGCATTCAATTCCCATTCCACTTGTTTTCGAAATTCGGGCTCTTCTTTTACAGGTTTCCAAGCGGTATTCCAATCATCACGACGAGGATTTAGCAAGATGACTTTTTCATTTTTCAATTCTTTTGAAACTTTTGCTTGCCAATCTTCAGAATTTCCCATATCAATCGTTCCTCCCAAAAATATCTTTGTACGTTGATCATTTTTAGGAAGTTCATTTGGTGATTTTATTTCAAGAGATTGAGCAAAAATTGTAGTATTCAATAATAGAAATAAGGCAAATAAAATTGCTTTCATGTTGTTTTTGTTTCGGCAAAGATAACGAGGCTGATGATTTTGTATTTAATGATTTTTGTTAGAATGTCTAAAAATTCAATAAAATAAAAAAGCTGAAAATCAAGAATGATTTTCAGCTTTTTAAAATTACTTTTTAGCTTTTTTGGTTGGTTTTTCTTCAACCACATCTTCCTCATAATAATACTTATGTCTCGGACGTTTTACACCATAAGAGCCATTCACAATTTTTCCTCTTCTCGATTTTTTATCGCCTTTTCCCATTATAAATGTTTTAAAATTAATAAATTCGATTACTTTCTACCTAAGTTAATAATTTCAATTTAGTTGGACAAAAGTTTTACAATTCTTTATCATTTAATCTAACTTTGCGACATCATTTGGCGTGGAGAATAATTAATTTTAAACCAAATAGAAATGAGTAGAAATACAGACGCAAATAAAAAGGCACACAAGAAAAAGTTAGATCAAAAGAAGCGTAAAGCGCAAGAAGCTGAGGCCGAACGAAAAGCTAGATTGAAAGCAATTAATCAGCAATTTAACGATAAAAATAAACCAGAAACGGAAGAATAATGATAAAAATTCTACATACAGCCGATTGGCATTTGGGCAAAAAATTGGATAGTTTTTCACGATTAGAAGAGCAAATTTTAGTGATGAATGAAATTGTCGAAATTGCAGATCAACAACAAGTCGATTTGGTACTTATTGCGGGCGATTTATTTGATAATTTTAATCCTAGTGTAGAAGCTGTAGAATTATTTTATAAAACATTAAAAAGACTTTCGAATAACGGAAAACGTCCTGTTGTAGCGATTTCTGGTAATCACGATTCTCCAAGTTTGATTGATGCGCCAGATCCGTTGGCACGTGAATGTGGAATTATTTTGATTGGTTATCCAAATGCAAAAATTCAGGAATTTGAATTAAATGATTTCAAAATTTCGAAATCAGTTGAAGGAATGATTGAATTGAAATTAAATTCTTTCGATTTTCCGATTCGAATCATTCATACGCCTTATGCAAATGAAATCTGTTTGAAACAATATTTTGGAGAGAATAAAGAAGAAGCTTTGAATGAAGTTTTAGCGACAAATTGGAAAAATATTGCGAATGAATATTGTGACGAAAATGGAGTTAATTTGTTGATGGCGCATCTGTATATGAACCAAAAAGGTGCTGAAATTTTAGAGGAACCAGAAGGTGAAAAACCGATTAAAATTGGAAATGCAGACATGATTTTTTCCGAAGCTATTCCGCCTCAAATTCAATATACAGCTTTGGGACATTTGCATGGTTTTAAGAATATCGGAACGGAAATAAAGCCTGTTGTGTATAGCTCTTCGCCTTTGTGTTATAGCTTTTCCGAAGCTGGTCAAACCAAATATGTTTCGATTATTGAAGCTGAGCCAAATCAAACTATTTCTTATCATAAAGTTGAATTAAAGAACGGAAAACCACTTATTCGAAAAACTTTTGATGATATAAATATTGCTGTAGAATGGTTGAATGAAAATCAAAATGCGTTGGTTGAATTGACTTTAGAAAGTGATTCTTTTTTGAAAGCTGATGAACGAAAATTGATTTATCAATCACATGATGGAATTATTCATTTGATTCCGAAAGTTAAAAATCAAGAAATTGAAACGATTGAATATAAGTTTGCAGATCAATCAAAAGATATGAAAGAATTGTTTACAGATTATTTCAAATCGAAGAATGGAAATCAAGAACCAAACGACGAAATAAAGGATTTGTTTAACGAAATTTTAAATAGTTAAATTGATTATTTTTTGAAGTTATATTATGATATCAAGAAATCTTATCCTTAATCTAAACCTTAAACTTAAAAAATGATTCCAGTAAAATTAACCATAGAAGGACTTTATTCATACCAAGAGCGCCAAACAATTGACTTTTCTGAATTAACTGAAGCAGGATTATTTGGAATTTTTGGGAATGTAGGTTCAGGGAAATCGTCAATTTTGGAAGCGATTATGTACGTTTTGTATGGAGAAACAGAGCGTTTAAATTCCAAAGATAAACGCGCTTATAATATGATGAATTTGAAATCGAATTTGTCATATATCGAGTTTGATTTCTATAATTTTGAACAAAAATTATTTAGAGCAACGCGCGAATTTAAACGAAATTCGAAACGTTTTGAAGATGTAAAATCGCCAACAGTTGTTTTTTATGAGCAAAAAGACAATGAATGGATTCCGCTTAATCATTCAAAAGCAGAGGAAATAATTGGGTTGAGCTACGAAAATTTCAAGCGAACAATTATTATTCCGCAAGGACAATTCAAGGAGTTTATTGAGTTGGGCGCTAAAGATCGAACACAAATGATGAAGGAAATTTTTGGACTTCATCGTTATGATTTACAAGATAAAGTTGCGGCTTTAAATTCTCAAAACTTAACGAATCTGAATCAATTTGAAGGAAAATTATCTGGATTTGAAGAAGTTTCGGAAGAAAGAATAAAAGAGCTTGAAGATAATTTGATTGAGCAAACAAAAGTTACCAATCAAGTTCAAGAAGAATATAATCAATTGAATGAATCATTTCAACGTTTAAAAGCGTTGAAATCAGATTTTGAGACGTTAAATCAAAAGAAAATTGAATTCGAAAAAGTTTCAGTTCAGAAAAATGAGATGGATCAACGTAAAGTTGAAATAGAGCGCTATGAATTGATTTTTAATGTGTTTTCTCAACTTTTAGAAAATCATAAAAAAGTTTCAAATCAGATTGAAGAAAAGTCAATTTCAGTTGAGAATCAACAAAAACAATTGGCTTTAATCGAAAATCAAATCAAAGAAATTTCGAACCAAATTGAAGCGATTAAAACTGATTATGAAGCTTTACCAATAAAACGAAAAGAAGAAACGGATTTAGAATTAATTGTTCAGATTTTAACTTTTTCAGAGGAAATAGAAAAGTTAAAAGTGAGAACAGCAAAAGGTTTGAGAGAAGTTGAAGAGGTTCAGAAAAATGAACAAAAAATTGAAGCTTCAATCAAATCATCTGAAAAAGAAGTCAAAACTTTAGCTGAGTCAAAAATAGATTCTCAGACTTTGATGGAAGTAGGAAATTGGTTTGTTCAGAATCAAAATTTACAGCAATCTATTCAGAAACAACAATCTAAAATAGAAGAACAAAAGCAACAAATTAATGTTTTTGAAACTCAATTAAAAACAAAAAATATTGAGATTTCAAGTTTTGAAAATTGGTTTAATTCTGAATTTGAAAAGCTTGAATTAGCTAAAAAATCAACTGAAAAACAGAAAAATGAACTAGAAGTTCAGCAAAAGTTGGCACATTTTGCACATAATTTACACGAAGGTGAATCTTGTCCGCTTTGTGGCGCTTTAGAGCATCCAAATATTGTTGAGATTGATGATATTTCAACGAAATTTGAAATTGTAGATAATGAATTAAATCAAATTGATGAAAAGTTAAAATCACTTCAGAAAAAACAAAATGAAGTTCAAAAAAATATTGATCAAAAACAGTTTATTGAAAAACAAATTGAACAAGAAAATCAAGTTTTGAATGAGTTGAAAATTGAACAAGAAAATCATTTGAATTTGTTTGTTTGGATAGATTTTGATCCAAAAAATGTTGAATTGTTTGAAGAAAAAAAGAAAGCAGCTATTGCTTTGGATAAAACAATTTCGGATAAAAATAAAGAGATTGAAACTTTTCGCGAAACTTTAGAAAAAGAACGTCAATCTGTTGAAAAATATAAAAATGCTTTAGAAAAATTTAGATTAGAAGAAACTGAAAAAGCTTCGCAAATCAAGCAAAATCAAGCAAATTTAAAAGTATTGAATTTTGAAGATTTTCAAAGTAAAACAACAGAAAATGTGCTACAGAATTTGAATGATTTAAAACTTAATAATGCGAAAATTGAACAAAATTATATTCAATTTATAGAAAGTTTAAATCAATTAAATCCAAAATTAGCTTCTCAAAAAACTTCAATCGAATTGATTGAAAAACAAATCATTGAGTTGAAAGAAGAATTGGCTATTAATCAAAATCAATTAGAAAAATCATTAGAAAAAAATCAAATACAAAATATTGAAGAAGTTCAATTAGTTTTAAATCAACAGTTTAATGTTTCTGAAATCAGAAAAGAATTAGAAGATTTTAGAATTTTGTTCGAAACATTAAAAAGTTCAATTCAAGAATTAGAGCAAAAATTAGCGGAAGTTTCTTTTGATGAAACGATTTATAAAACTCAAGAAGAAAAATTAATTTTTGTGACAAATCAATTGAAAGAAGCGAGCGAAATTTTAACCAAAACAAAAACTGAAATTGAGCGATTGAATAAATCTTTTGCAGAAAAGAAAGATTTGTTAATTGAATTGGAAAAATTGAAAAAACGAGCGACGAATTTACAAACGATGCGAAATTTGTTTAATTCAGCAGGATTTGTGCAATATGTTTCGTCTATTTATTTGAAACAGTTATGTGATAACGCAAATGTGCGATTTCATCGAATGACGAGAAATCAATTGAGTTTACAAATGAATGACAACAATGATTTTGAGATTATTGATTATTTGAATGAAGGTCGTTCACGTAGTGTTAAAACGCTCTCTGGAGGACAATCTTTCCAAGTTTCGTTGAGTTTGGCTTTGGCTTTGGCAGAGAGTGTGCAAACAAATGCGAAGTCAGATAAAAACTTCTTTTTTATTGATGAAGGTTTTGGAACGCAAGATGCGGATGCGGTAAATATCGTGTTTGAAACGTTGATGAGTTTGCAAAAAGAGAACCGAATTGTCGGTATTATTTCTCATGTTGACGAATTAAAAGATCGAATTCCAGTAGCGCTTCAAATTACAAAAGATGAAGAAAAAGGTAGTTTTATAGAAGTTGTTTCCTAAACAAAAAATCCGTTCGAATCATCGAACGGATTTTTTTATATTTTGATTAGAGACTTTCTATTTTTATTGTTTTCAACAACTCAGGTAAAGAGGTATTCGTGAATTCTTCTTGCGCTTCGATTAATAAAGGTTTATAATCGTGATAACGATTAGAAAAATGACCTAAAATTAATTTTTTTACATTGGCTTGTTTCGCAATCATTCCAGCTTCTTTTGCAGTTGTATGTCCTGTGTAAACTGCTAAATCTTTCAATTCATGCAAAAATGTTGATTCATGATACAACAAATCGACATCTTTTATAATAGGAACAATATCCGGTTTATATTTTGTGTCTGAACAAAACGCGTAACTCAATGATTTTTGAGCATCAAACGTTAAATAATCATTCGGAATTATTTTTCCAGATTCTAACGTAAAATCTTTTCCATTTTTCAAATTTTGATAATCGCAGATTTCAATTTCAGGAAATTCCTCGATTGTATCCATATTCAATTTTCGAGGTTTTGGCTTTTCTCGAAAAAGATAACCATTTGTATAAACTCGGTGATTTAGTGGAATAGAATAAACTTCAACTTTATCATCTTCAAAAACTAAAACAGATTCTTTTGTATGTAATTCATTGAAAATAATCTCGAATGAATTATTAGATTCTGTTAAGCGCAATTGTGTCGTAATAAATTCCTCAATTCCTTTCGGACCATGGATATGCAAAGGCATATCGCGACCAAGCAATTGAAGTGTAGAAATTAATCCAATCAATCCAAAAACATGATCACCATGCAAATGCGATATAAAAATGTGATTTATTCGGTTGAATTTAGCCTTCGCTTTTCGCAATTGTACTTGTGTTCCTTCGCCACAATCGATCAAAAAATAGCGTTCTGCTATATTTAATAATTGAGCGGTCGGATGCGTAAAAGCTGTTGGTAATGCCGAATTAAATCCTAATATTGTTAGTTGTAAACTCAATTTACGTTTAGATTAGTTAAAAAATCGTTTAATTTTTCGACAGCTTTTCCTCGGTGGCTAATTGCATTTTTTTCTTCAGGAGACATTTGTGCAAAAGATTTTGAAAAACCATCAGGAATAAAAATCGGATCGTAGCCAAAACCATTGTCACCCATAATTTCAGTTGCAATAGTTCCGTTCACTCGTCCTTCGAAAAAATATTCCTTTCCATCCAAAATTAAACAGAAAATAGAAATAAAATACGCTTTTCGATTCGTTTTTCCTTCCAATTCTTTCAACGCTTTTGCAATATTATCTTCGTCTTTTCCTGTTCCTGCATATCGAGCAGAATATACACCAGGCGCGCCATCTAAGGCTTCTATCACTAATCCAGAATCATCTGCAAAGATATTTTTCCCAGTTTTATCAAAAATAGTTTTCGCTTTCAGTTGTGCATTTTTTTCGAAAGTTGTTCCAGTTTCTTCAATTTCATCAAAGAAATTAATATCAGTCAACGATTTCATCGATAGGTAAGAAGGTAACATTTTTGTAACTTCTTTTACTTTATTGTTGTTATGTGTGGCAAAAATTAATTCCATTTATATTGTTTTTTGTTCTGTTTTTTTGATTAATAAATAGACAGATAAAATTCCGATAAGTGTCATTCCTCCAATTAATAAATAATCTCTTTGCGCAAAAACTTCGCCTTCCATATCGCCCTGTATCAGCATTAACGAGTAAGAAAGTGTGTTGTTTAAGAAATGTAATAACATAGGCAAAAACAACGATTTTGTACGGTAATAAACTACTCCAAAAATGATTCCTAAAAGTCCAGCGCCTATAAATTGCCAAGGATTCATGTGTGCGCATCCAAAAATAAATCCATTGATTAAGATTGCAGTGGTTGGATTTATATTGAAATTTAGCATTCCTTTCAAGATTATTCCTCTAAAAATAATTTCTTCGAAAATTGGAGCTAAAATACAAATCATAATAAACCCTGCGATTTTATAATCTAACATCATTTCAAAAGAAGCTTGAAAAATTTTATAGATTTCTTCTAAAGGTCCAGTTGTTGGGATTAAACTTGTTGCAACTTCGGCTAAAGGCAAAAGAAATAACCAACAAGCTATTGATAATATAAGCTGAATTGGTGTAAAAGAGTGTTTGATATCTTTTAAAATTGATGCAAATTTAGTTTGTGTCAACATCAATAAAATAACAATTGCACAAACCGTTCCTGTTAAAAATCCTAATGGTAAAAGAACGTGATTAAGCGGTTTGTAAAAAAGTGCAGGAGCAGAAACAAGTCCGCCAGCAAATTGCATCATAATCACTGCAATCGCGCTATACAAAAGTGCTTTTCCAATGCCAAAACTTAGTTTATTTTCTTGCTTTGGAACAAATTCTTCAAACGGAGAGGTGTTATTCATGATGATAAGGTTTACCCTGCAATATACTAAATCCTCGGTAAATTTGCTCTGTTAAAAATAAGCGAACCATTTGATGCGTAAATGTCATATTGGATAAAGACATTTTTTTATTTCCACGATTGTAAACAGATTCGTCAAAACCATAAGGACCACCAATCACAAAGACAAGATTTTTGACAGATTGATTCATGTAATTTTGAATATCATCTGCAAATTGCTTCGAAGTAGGCTGTTTTCCTTTTTCATCCAAAATGATCACAAAATCTGTATTGACGATTTTACTCAAAATTTGCTCAGCTTCTTTTTGTTTTTGTTGAATTTCGGACAAATTTTTACGATTTTTGATGTCAGGAATTTCAATTCTTTGATAATTAATGTGCGAAGGCAATCGATTTTCATACTTTTGTAATAGCATTTCGATGGCTTTTTCGTCTGTTTTACCGATACAAATGGTCGTAATATTCATTCAAAATTATTTATTGAGACAAAAATATGCGCATTCTACAAGATTTTAAAACATATACAGGAATAAATTATTTTCGAGATTGGTCGAAAACAAAATTGATGAACAAAAATACGGGCATCACGGTATATGATTTCTTGAAAGTTTTTTGGATTCGCGTCATGAAAGGTAATTTTCCGTTGCGTTCGGCAGCAGTTTCTTGGATTTTATTTTTTAGTATGTTTCCATTTTTGCTTTTTTTGTTCAGTGTTTTACCGCATTTGGCTTATTACCAAGAGATAAAAAACTTACTGTTTACGCAACTTCTTCCTCAACTTTTACCTAAACATGTAAGTAACGAAGTGATTTCGTATATTGATAAAACGACGGCTGTACAAGGAAAACGTAAAGTGAATTATTTCTTGATTTTGATTACAATTTTTATGTCATCTAACGGAATTCAAGGAATTATTAATGGATTTAATGTCTCGTATCAAGATGTTTATGTGAAGCGAAAAAACTCTAAATCGAGAATGATTTCGATAATTTTAACCTTGTTTTTTACAGCTTTTATCGTGTTGCAAGTGTTTTTATCGTATTCAACATCAATTATTTGGAAATACTTAACCAACGTTTCATTCCTAAGTAAACTTGGTCAATTTTCATATTTAATCAACTATTTTTCGGTATTTCTTTTCTACTTTGTTTCGATGTGTATGCTGTATTATTTCGGACCAAATCACAAAAAATCGCGTAGTACAGTTTTACCTGGTGCTATTTTGACTTCAGTTTTGTTCTTGTTAACTGTGATTGGTTTTAATTCGTATTTAAGTTATTTTACAAACATTGATTTGTTGTATGGATCGCTTGGATTAGTGATGATTATGATGATTTTTGTATACATCAATGTGATTTTGATGTTGGTTGGTTATGAATTGAATATGTCAATTAATTACACCAAAAATTACGAATACGTTAATCATATTGACAATAATCGATTTATTAATTTGGATAAATTTTAAGGCTCATTTAAAAGATGTCCGCAAGTTTTGCAATAAATAGCACCATCTAGGTGATAATCATCGCCACAATTGCGACATCTTTGTGTGTTTGTAGGAATGTCTTCTTTGTGTCTAGCCGCTTTATTCATTTCCATTGTTACAATACTTGTGGGAACAGCAATTACACCATAACCTATAATCATAACAACAGACGCTAAAAATTGTCCCAAACCAGTGACAGGAGAAATATCGCCATAACCTACTGTTGTTAAAGTGACAATTGCCCAATAAATACTGATTGGTATACTTGTGAAACCAGATTCAGGATGATCATGTTCCACCATATACATGATAGAGCCAATTACAACAACAATTAATACTACAAATGATAAGAAAACGATGATTTTATCTTTACTTTCTTTCAGCCCTAACACCAACACATTTTTCCCACGTGTAAATCGTGTAAGGTTAAAAATTCTGAAAATACGTAACAATCTTAAAATACGAATACTTGCTAAGTACTTACTTGTAGGTAAAACTAAACCAAGATAAAATGGTAAAATAGACAATAAATCAATAACTCCATAAAAACTAAAAATATATCGCCAACGATTTTTAACACAATAGATTCTTAATAAATATTCTATAGTAAACAAAAAGGTTAAAATCCATTCTAAAGATACTAAAACTGTATGGTGTCTCGCATTAATTGCTGGAATAGACTCCAACATAACCAAACCTACACTTAATAAAATTAAAAGTAATAACGAGATGTCAAAAAGTTTTCCATAAGGTGTATCAGCTTCAAAAACTATATCGAATATTTTTTGTTTTAGCTTCTTTTCTTCATCAGCCCCCATTCTTTTTAGATAAGGAAATCTACCTTTAAACATTGGTTTATATTTTTGGAATGAGCTAAATTAGGAAAAAATTTTAGTATGAATATTCTATTGACTGGTGGAAGTGGATTAATTGGTTCAGAATTAACAAAGATTTTAATTGAAAATGGACATCAAGTTCGCATTTTGACAAGAGAAAAAGAGATTGAACATCCTTTTTATCATTGGGATAAAGATACAATTGATGAAAAAGTTTTTGAAAATTTAGATGGAATTATTCATTTGGCTGGAAGCTTAATTGCGAAAAGATGGACAAATTCTTACAAAAAAGAAATTTTTTCGAGTAGAGTTGATACAGCGAATTTACTTTTTGAGTATGTCAAAAAATTGAATATTGATTTGAAATTTTTTATCTCCGCGTCTGGAACAGCTTATTATGGACAAATTACTTCGAATATGATTTTCAAAGAGTCTGATGAACCGAATATTGATTTTTTAGGTAAAGTTTGTGTCGCATGGGAAAATGCTGCTTATCAGTTCGAAAAAATAGGTGCAAGAGTGGTTTGTCTTAGAACTTCTTTGGTTTTGTCAAAAAACGGCGAAGGTTTCAAATTATTGAAGAAGCCTATTCAACTTGGTGTAGGAGCAAATCTAGGTGACGGAAAACAATGGATGCCTTGGATTCATATTGCAGATTTATTACAAATGTATGCGGAAGCTGTGGGTAATGATAAAATAAAAGGAAGTTATAATGCTTCATCACCAGAAAATATCAATCACTCAACTTTCAATCATACGTTAGCGAAAAAAATGAATAAACCCTTTTTTATGCCAAATATTCCTGCTTTTGTTATGAAATTAGCATTAGGTGAGATGAGTAGTTTAGTCCTAAATGGATCTAGAATTGACGCAACTAAAATTCAAGAAACAGGTTTCAAATTTCAATATCCTACCTTAGAAAAAGCGTTAGAAGAATTGATAGAAAAGTAACGAAAATTTTATTTAGATTATTCTTTATGTATTATTGTGTATCGTACTTTTGCAGGAATTACAAATTGAAATGAAATTAAAAATTACTTTACTCTTTTTATTTATTGCATTATATACAAATGCGCAATCGAAAGATTTAAAATTCGGAAAAATTTCGGAACAAGAAATTAACTTAACTCAAGTTCCTTTTGAGAAAAATGCAGATGCTGTTATTCTTTCGGAAGAAGGAAAAATGGATTTAACTTCGTCTAATTATTATTTGACTGTAAAACGAAGAATCAAAATACTGACTGATAAAGGACTTGATGAAGCAAATATACAACTGAATTATTACAGCAAGAATAGAAATGAATCTATAAGCGGAATTAAGGGAGTTACAATTAATATTGTAAATGGAGTAGAGCAAATGACTCCGATTGATGAGAAAGAGATTTTTGATGTTTCTCTAAATGAATTGTATGCTGCAAAACGTTTCACTTTTCCAAACGTAAAAGTTGGTTCTATTATCGAGTATACTTATATCAAAAGTAGTGAATACAATTTTTCTATTGATGCATGGAATTTTCAACACGACATACCTACACTCTCGAGCAAGTTCCGATTAAATAATCAAGCTTATGGTACGTATTCGATTATTACAATTGGTGATGCTTTGAATACAAAGTATAAAGGCAAATCAAGTTCAACAGAATGGTTATTACATAATATCCAAAGTTATAATCAATTAAAATACGTTTATAATCCTGAAGATCAAAGTGAACGTATCAAAATTCAGGCAGCAACTTATCATACAGATGGTGCAAAGAAAACTACGATGAGCGCGTGGAGAGATTTGATTCAAGATATAAATGCACAATATGATTTGTATCGAAATCCTTCTGCAATCAGAGATGTTGCGCAAAATATTCCGAACGGAAAAGATGAGGTAGAAACCTTGAAAAATGTGATTGAATATATTGATTCAAATGTAAAATGGAACAGATTTTATGGAATTATTCCAACGCGTTCAAATAAAACTTTATTGAAAGAAAAGTCTGGTTCTACGGCAGATATGAATCTTTTATTGAATGAAATTTTAACAGCCAAAGGTTTCGAAACTTCGATGGTTATGTTTAGTAGTCGTCATCATGGACAAATTTTGTTTTCTTATCCAATTGTCAATCAATTCAATTCTGTTTTGACGGTTGTGAAATTGAATAATGGCGCTTCAAATATTATTTTGGATGCTTCAAAATTAAATAAAGAGCAAATTGAATTTGGACCTTTAGATGTGTTTAATTATCATGGAATTGTCATCAAAAAAGGTGATGCTTCGTTTGTAAAGTTGAATCAAAAATTGTCTTATTACGAATCATCATTAAAGTATGATTTTTTGAGTAATGGAAATTTAGTTCTCAATCGTAAAGACAAATTCAATGGTTATTTTTATGATGATGATGTAGAAGAAAAAAATGTTTTGAATAGATATTTGACTGAATCTTTAGATGTGCGTTTGGACGAAGAAATTAATGATAAAACGATTTTTGATACTGATTCTTACGTTAAAAACTATAAAGCAAAAACTGTAATTCCGAATGCTCCATTTTATACATTTATTAATCCTTTGCGCGAATTTCTAAAACAATATACTTTTGAAGATACTAATCGTCAACGCAAAATAGAATTTAATTATCCTTATTTGTTTAATATTCAGGTTAAATCTAAGATTCCAGAAGGTTACGAAGTGATAATTGATGAAAAATACAAAGCACATCACAAAACTGAACTTGGTTTAGAATATTATCAAGAAGTAAAAGTGAAAGATGGACAATTGACGTTAGCGATTCAATTTTTATTACCAGAAGGTGTTTATGAAGCGGATAAATACAATGAATTGAAACAGTTTTTTGAGAAAATAAAAACAGAATCTCTGAAAGAAGTTTTAATGAAAAAGAAATAAAACAAAATCCCGCACTGAATTTCTAAGTGCGGGATTTGTTTTTTATATTTATACAATAACACTATGTATGAAATTTAATATTTATTTTATTTTTAGTTTTTTATTGGTTCAATTAAGTTTAGCCCAATCAACTAAATTTGAATTCGGAAATATATCCGAAGAAGAATATAACTACACAAATGTTCCATTTGAGTCAGATGCTTCAGCTGTTATTCTTTCAGAATACGGAGAATTGCAAATGAAAAATTATGGATATGTTATAAAACAACATATTCGCAAAAAGATTTTAAAACAAGATGCTATTGAAGGAAATATTCTAGAATTCACTTATAATCCTAATAATAAATATAATCGTCCAAAGATTAATAAAGTTCAGGTTTATAATAAGATTAATAATGAAATAATTATGGCTTCTATATACATTAATGTACCAATATAATATCATAAAAAATCCAGCAAATGCTGGATTTTTGTTTACTTAAGTGTATTATAAATAAAAAATAATACAAATTTTATCAACTCAATAACTATACTTGATATCAAAGCTAGTAGACATTCTCTGACTAACTTACTACGAAGTAACTGTTTCATCAGAACAGTCAATCTTCTAGTTTTATTTGTTTTGGACATCAAATATGTAGTAAGTGAGCATCTATAAAACGATGATTTCAATATTAAGTTTACGTTAAGTTTTTAGTAACTATTTGCAACAACTTAATTATTAAATCGCAAAGCAGACTTGACATCAAAGCTATTAGACATTCTCTGACTAACTTACTACGAAGTAGCTGCTCTACTAAAGCAACAAATCTTCTTAATTTGACATTTTTGTTATTCATCAAATATGTAGTAAGTGAGCATCTCTAAAACGATGTTTTCAATATTAAGTTTACGTTAAGTTTTTAATTCTTGTATTTAAGTAATTATAAGTTAATTGCTTTACCCCTTTGCACTATATGCAAAGGGGTTTTTTGTGTTAATTTTTTAGTTAAAGCTTCAAAATTGAATACAATAATATATTTTAGTTAATTCAATATAAATCAACAATATAGTCGATTTTGATTTTATAAAGTATTGTATTTAAGTGCTTAAAAATAAAGCCTCGATTAGTATAATAATATTAATAACGGACAGTAAAATGGACTCAAATAATATTATTTTCAAATCTATTATTGATTTAATTGACACTTTAAAAACTGATGACGATTGTAGATTACTTTTAGAATCTTTAAGATGGAATAATGAACCAGTATGTCCACATTGTGGCAGTCAATCTCATAAGCATTATCAACTTAAAAATAGAGGCCATTTCAATGGTCTTTATAAATGTAGAGATTGTAAAAGTCGATTTACAATTACTGTAGGTACTATGTTTGAATCTACACATATTCCATTAAGAAAATGGTTTATGGCAATCTATTTATTTGCTTCTAACAAAAAAGGGATTAGTAGTATTCAGTTGCATAAATTCATAAATGTTACTCAAAAAACTGCTTGGTTTATGCTTAGTAGAATTCGTTATAATTTCGCTCAAGATACAGATTTTATGTTTGATACAGATACTCAAGCTGATGAAACATATGTTGGAGGGAAAACAAGAAACAAAAGATATAAACAAGTAGCAAATACACAAGGACGTAGTCTTAAAACTAAAAAACCTGTATTTGGTATGATATCAGAGGGCTCTGTGTATACACGAGTTATACCAAATGCCAAAGGTTCAACATTAAAAGATATTATTCATAATCATGTAGCTGAGGGTAGCACTTTAATAACTGATGGATGGAAAGGTTACAAAGGATTAAATGATTATTACAAGCATGAAGTAATTGAACATAACAAAGGCATTTACACTAAAGGTAAATATCACACAAATAGTATTGAATGTTTCTGGAGTCAATTAAAACGAGGTATCATCGGTATTTATCACTATGTATCATTTAAACATTTGGAAGGGTATTGTAATGAGTTTACATTTCGATACAATACTAGAACATTAAGTGATGGTGAACGATTTAATGAAGTTCTAAAGATTATAGGAAGACGATTAAAATATAAAGATTTAATTGAATTTGAGGAGATTTATTAGTTTAAGTGTATTATATAGATATATAAAATTATAATACATTAACAATATATACAAAGTATTTTTCTTTTTCTATTTTTGAAATTTTTAAGTATTTTTTTTCCAAGCATCTTACTTAGGTGCTTGGTTTTATTAAAAATAAAAAGACTACTAAATATTTATTACTGCACGCAATAAATTGGAAACCCTTTCATATTATATAATGTTGGACGAAGCCTGAACACGAATGTTAAAGAAAAATTTCCATGTTAGATAGTAGTCTCATATATCATTGGTATAGATGTTGTAAGATTAAAAGAGGTTAAGAGATAATTCCTGACAATTATCTCTGCCTCTTAGTTTTTTATACTACTAGAAGCCATATAGGAAATGGCTTCTTATAGTAAACGCGTCTCCCGTTTACCACACGAGATTTGCGAAATGACAATTGATGCAATACACCGTTAATGTATTTTTGTTGCATTACTGAAAAGTATTTGTGG
>NZ_JAOCFS010000017.1:0-67769 GCF_029842105.1 Empedobacter sp. GD03797 | reverse complement strand
AGTGTTAAAACATTATGTATTCAAAGAAAAACAAATAATAAATGAATGATTTAGTAAACGGGATTATCAAACAATTCCAGTATTATAAACAATTGGGTGAAAAAACATTTTCGCAATTATCAGATGAAGAATTGTTTTGGCAATACAATGAAAACTCTAATAGCATTGCGATTATTGTGAATCATCTTTCAGGAAATATGTTGTCGCGTTGGACTGATTTTTTGACAACAGATGGTGAAAAAGAGTGGCGAAATCGTGATGAAGAATTTGAAGATACAATCAAAACGAAACAACAATTTTTAGATAAATGGGAGAAAGGTTGGAAGTGTTTGTTTGATGCTTTAGCACAAATCAAAACGGATGAAGATTTACAACAAATCATCTATATCCGAAATGAAGGACACACGGTAATAGAAGCCATAAATCGTCAATTGGCGCATTATCCTTATCATGTTGGTCAAATTGTTTTTATAGGAAAATTAATAAAAGACAATGATTGGAACTCACTTTCGATTCCGAAGAATAAATCAGCAGATTACAATCAAACGAAATTTTCGGTAGATAAGAAAACACAGCATTTTACCGATGAGTTTTTAGATGATAAAGAAAAATAAAAAAAGCTCCATTCGGAGCTTTTCAAGTTTTACGCTAAATTTTCTTCTTTTTGTAAAAGCATTTTATAAATTAATCCACCTACAATTGCACCTGCAATAGGAGCAACCCAGAATAACCATAATTGTGTTAAAGGTTCGCCGCCTACAAAAATAGCTTGTGATGTAGAGCGAGCAGGATTTACAGAAGTGTTAGTGATTGGAATAGAAATTAAGTGAATTAACGTTAAGGCCAATCCAATTGCGATTCCAGCAAATTTTCCGTTTGCAAATTTGTCTGTTGCACCTAAAATAACAATTAAGAAGAAGGCTGTTAAGACAAATTCAATTAAAAAAGCAGATAACATGCTGTAACCATGTGGTGAAAATGTGCCATATCCATTTGATGCAAATGCACCAGCTTTGGTATTATCAATTGCAAAATCTGTATTTCCCGAAGCGATAGCATATAATACTCCCGCGGCAGCGATAGCTCCTAATACTTGCGAAATAATGTAAGGAAATAATTGTTTTCCATCAAATCGTCCTCCAGCAAATAAACCGAAAGAAACAGCAGGGTTGAAATGTCCTCCAGAAATATGACCAACTGCGTAAGCCATTGTCAAAACTGTAAGACCAAATGCTAATGCAACACCAGCGTAGCCAATTCCTAATTCGGGAATACCAGCCGCAAAGATTGCACTACCACAACCTCCGAAAACTAACCAAAAAGTACCGAAAAACTCGGCAGCATAATTTTTCATAAATGTTTTTAATATTAAAAGTTTAGTTGGAATGAATTTAAGAAAATTTTAAGAAATAAAAACATTTTAAACATTTAATTTATTTTCAATAAAAAAATCGCTCCGATTTCTCAGAGCGATTTGTATTTATAATATATTCTTTCTAGAATAATTAATCCATATATGCTTCGATAGGAGCACAAGTACAGATTAAGTTACGATCTCCGTAAGCATCATCAATACGAGAAACAGAAGCAAAGAATTTACGTTCGCGAACCCATTCTGCTGGATATGCAGCTTTAGAACGAGAATAAGGATATTCCCACTCGTCTGCCGTAATTAAGTGAATTGGGTGAGGCGCGTTGTGTAATACGTTGTTATCAACTGGATAATCTCCGTTAGCAACTTCATCAATCTCTTGACGAATAGAAATTAATGCATCACAAAAACGATCTAATTCTGCTTTGTTTTCAGATTCTGTTGGCTCAACCATCAATGTTCCAGCAACTGGGAAAGATACTGTTGGCGCATGGAATCCATAATCAATCAAACGTTTTGCGATATCAGTTACTTCGATACCTGCTTTTTTGAATGGACGACAATCTAAGATAAATTCGTGTGCCACTACATTGTTTCCATTTGTATATAAAATATCAAAATGTTTCTCTAAACGAGTTTTCATGTAATTAGCATTCAAAATTGCACCTTGTGTCGCTTTCAATAAACCTTCAGCACCTAACATTAAAATGTAAGAGTAAGAAATAGGTAAAATGAACGCAGAACCATAAGGAGCCGCAGCAAATGTATTTGTAGCTTCTTTTCCTCCAGTTTCGATTAATGGAGAAGATCCTAAGAAAGGAGCTAAATGTGCTTTCACACAAATTGGTCCTACACCAGGTCCTCCACCTCCGTGAGGAATAGCGAATGTTTTGTGTAAGTTAAGGTGACAAACGTCTGCACCAATATTTCCTGGAGAAGTTAATCCAACTTGCGCATTCATATTTGCACCGTCCATATAAACCTGACCTCCATAAGCGTGAATCATTTCAGTAACTTCTTCGATATTGCTATCAAAAGCGCCATACGTTGATGGATAAGTAATCATCAATGCAGCTAAGTTATCTTTGTGTTTTTCACATTTTTCTTTCAAATCAACTAAATCTGTTTCACCAGATTCTAAGTTTTTCACAACAACAACTTGCATTCCAGCCATTGCAGCAGAAGCAGGGTTAGTTCCGTGAGCAGATTGTGGAATTAAAGCAACATTTCTGTGTCCTTCTCCTCTTGCTTCAAAGTAAGAACGGATTACCATCAATCCTGCATATTCTCCTTGTGCACCAGAATTTGGTTGTAAAGAAGTTGCATCAAAACCTGTGATTACAGCTAAATAATCTTCTAAGTTTTGGATTAATGTTTGGTAACCTTCTACTTGATCTTTTGGAGTGAAAGGGTGAACATTCCCCATTCTTTCCCAAGACATGTGCAATAATTCTGTTGCAGCATTCAATTTCATTGTACAAGAACCTAATGCAATCATCGATTGGTTAAGAGCTAAATCTTTACGCTCTAAACGTTTGATGTAACGCATTAATTCTGTTTCTGTATGATATAAATTGAAGTTTTCGTGTGTTAAGAAATCAGAAGTTCTGATTAAATCTTGAGGTAAATAAGAATCATCTACTTCAAATTCGAAACCATCTTCTGTATTTTTAATTGTAGCAAAAACACTTAAAATTTCGAAAATATCTTCTTCAGAAGTCATTTCATCAATTGTGATTGAAATTTTTCCGTTCTCGAATCCATTTACATTAATTTCTTCTTCTGCAAAAATCTTTACAATTTCGTCTGAGTTTTCAACTTCAATTTGAATGGTATCGAAGAAATTTGTATTCACTAATTTAAATCCTAAATGCTCTAAACCTCCATGTAAAACAGCTGCTTTAGTATGGATTTGATCAGCGATATATTGTAAACCATCTTTTCCGTGGTAAACCGCGTAGAAAGAAGCCATAACCGCTAACAATACTTGTGCAGTACAAATGTTAGAAGTTGCTTTTTCACGTTTGATGTGTTGCTCACGTGTTTGTAAAGCCATACGTAACGCATAGTTTCCTAAACGATCTTGAGAAACTCCAATAATACGTCCTGGAATTACACGTTTGTATTCTTCTGTACAAGATAAGAAAGCCGCGTGTGGTCCACCGTATCCCATTGGAACACCAAAACGTTGAGAAGTACCAATTGCGATATCAGCTCCCCATTCACCTGGAGGTGTTAATAATGTTAAAGCTAATAAATCGGTTGCAACAGCAACTTTTACGTTAACCGCATTTGCTTTTTCTACAAATGATCTATAATTATTGATTTGTCCTCCTTTTCCGATGTATTGTACAATCGCTCCGAAGAATTCTTCTGTTAATTCAGTTGTTTCAAAGTTTCCAACAACTAATTCAATTCCTAAACCATGTGCTTTCGTTTCTAAAACCGCTACAGATTGAGGGAATAAATTATCTGCTACAAAAAATTTGTTGACATTGTTTTTCTTTTGATCACGAGAACGAGATTCAAATAATATGTGCATTGCTTCACCACATGCAGTACCTTCGTCTAATAAAGAGGCATTTGCGATAGGTAAACCTGTTAAATCAGAAATAACAGTTTGGAAATTTAATAAAGCTTCTAAACGTCCTTGCGCAATTTCCGCTTGGTATGGTGTATAAGCTGTGTACCAACCAGCATTTTCTAATACATTACGTTGAATTGGCGCTGGTAAAATTGTACCATAATATCCATATCCAAGATAATTTTTTACTTTTTTATTTTTTGAAGCGATTTCAGCTAAATGATTAATAGCTTCAAATTCTGATAGAGCTTCTGGTAAATCCAAAGCATTTTTCAATCGAATGTTCTGAGGAACAGTTGCCTCAATTAAAGAATCAATAGAATCTTTCCCAATTACAGAAAGCATTTCAGCTGCTTGCTGCGCATTGTTTCCAATATGTCTAATGGAAAAATCGTTTGTGTTCATTGTGTTTGCGCTATGTTTATTTTCGCGTAAAAATACGTTTTTTTATCTTAAAATAAAAGCGATTAACAATCTTAAAAATTAATCGAATGAATGCATTAAAAATTATTTTTTTTAGAAATAAATGTGAATAAAATCTTTCTTTTTTTTCAAAAAATAGTAATATTGGCAGTAGAATTGAGATAAATAATTCGGTAGAATTTCTTAAATTTATTCTACGTTTAAAAAATCTAAGCAAACAAACGATTTTATGGAACTTAATGAAAATACTTCTGAAGTCAAAAAAGAGAAAAAATTTCCATTCTTAAAGAAATTGGAAATCATGATGGAAGATGCTAAGTTAGAGGATGCGAAAAAATCTAAAATGAAACGTGTTCATAAAAAAGGCAATTCGCAAATCGCTAAAAAAATGGGAGAAGAAGCTGTAGAAATGGTTATTGCTTCGGAACAAGACAATGATGATAACTTTTTGGAAGAATCGGCAGATGTTTTCTTTTATTACCTTATGGCTTTACATGCACGTGGTTTTGAATTGAAAGATGTTTTGGAGATTTTAAAGAAAAGGCACAAAAAATAATTAACACACACTAATATGCAAAAGGGCGGAACGTCGATGAAATTAATAATTGCTGCTGCAATTGTTATTTTTTCTCTTATAAAATATTTTTCTTCTTCAGAAGTCAATGAAATTACAGGCGAAAAGCAATATATTTCATTAACCAAAGATGACGAAATTGCGATGGGAATTAATTCGGCTCCGCAAATGGCACAAGAGTTTGGTGGACTATCTCGAAATGCTCAATTCCAGGAGCTTGTAAAACGAGTAGGCGCGAAAGTGGTTAATAATAGTGATGCGCGCAAAACCAATTATCCATTTCAGTTTTATGTGTTAGCAGATAATCGAACTGTAAATGCTTTTGCATTGCCTGGTGGACCAATTTTTATTACCGAAGCCTTGTTGACTCGTTTGCAAAACGAAGATCAATTGGCTGGAGTTTTGGGACACGAAGTTGGTCACGTTATTGCGCGCCATAGTGCAGAACAAATGTCGAAACAAGAGCTTTCGCAAGGAATTGCAGGTGCGGCTGGCGTTGCCGCTGGAGATGCAAATTCGGCTTATTATGCACAAGTTGTGGCAAATATGGTGAATATGAAATATGGTCGTGATGATGAATTGGAGTCTGATGATTTGGGCGTTCGATTTATGATTCAGGCAGGATATAATCCAGAAGCATTGATTGGTGTAATGGATATTTTGGAAGAAGCTTCGGGAGGAAGCCAAGTTCCAGAATTTCAGAGTACGCATCCATCGCCATCAAACCGTCGCGAAAAAATAAAAGCTGCAATTGAGAAATACAGAAATCAGTAGATTTTAATTCATTGTAATGATAAGAAAAATACTTTTATCAGTTCTTTTATGCACAAATATTACATTTTCTCATGCTCAAGATTATGATCAAATCAGTAAAGAAATTTGTAAATCAATTACAAAAGATCAATCATTATCAGGAAAAATAAAATTCCCAGATTTTAGAGATTTTATCAAAACGGATGCTGATAAATTTTTAATATCAGATGTAAATGTTTTTCAGTTCAATTTACAAAAGAGTTTGATTAAAAATTGTACTGAATTTCCTTTTATAGAGAATTATTCTTTGGTTCCGTTTTCAAATGTTGTTGATTTAGAAAAAGTCTTTAATAGAGAAGATTTAGCAAAACTTGAAAAACAATTAAAGGAAATTCAAAAGACCAGTCGTTTTCAGTTATTTATAATTTCTACAGATGATTATTTTCCAAATGAAAATATAACAGATTATTCATTTTCAATTCTTAATAATAATAGTTCGGATTTATTTCAAAAGGGAAATATGATAATTGTGTTTAATTTAAAATCAAGAGAAGTTAGAATTTCGACGAACAAGATTGCTCAAAATATAATTTCTGACGAATTTTCTCAAAAGCTAATTGATGAGATAATTGTTCCAAATTTTAGTGAGGAAAAGTATTTTGAAGGAATCAATGAAGCTATTGTAAAAATTAATGAAAAAATAGTTGCAGAAGATTAAATAATTTAAACAGAGTTAATAAATTGAAAGTCCATTTTTCATTTCTTGAAGTTTTATATCTTGCTCAAGTTATTTGTTGTTTCATCTATTTTAAATTTACAGATAGATTAGGTTATATGATAAATGAAGATACTTTTTATAAAGTGTCGAGCTTGTATATGCAACCAGAACAAGATGATGATGCTTGTTTTGTTCTTATTGGAATTTTTTCTTTTTTAGCTTTATTGATTAGTATGTTTAATAAAAATAAATTAACAATCCTTTTCGTTTATTTATTATCAACGTTTCTATCATTCTTAATTATCAAAAAGGGAGAAATAGATTCAACAATTCTAAATGGAAATTATATTTTGTTATTAATAATGCTTGTTATAGGAGTATTAACAATTTACTTTTTATACTTATTGATTCGCAGAGTTTTCAAATTAAAATAGATTTTTCTATTCCAAAAACTTTGCTTTCAATTCTGGAGTAGGTAACCAGCAACTTTCTTGTTTTCCGAACCAACGATAACGATTTTTCGCAATAAAACTATAAACCATATCGCGTAAAGGTTTTGGAACAATCATAAAAATAGTCAACCACGAAGTTATTCCATCCAAATATTTCGAAATTTTAAGTGCTGCAGATGATTTGGTATAAAATTTATCATCTTCAATAAAAACGACAGAATCAAATTTTGAGGCATCCAAATTATTTTCTTTCAAGAAATTTTGTCCAAAATCAGATTGTAATGAAGCAAACTGAAATTGATTTTTATCGTCATGTTCAATCACAAATTGAACAGATTGATTGCATAAATTGCAAATTCCATCAAACAAAATAATTTTCCTCGTTTTCATACAATAAATATACGACAAAAGTAGCTAAACTCTAAAGGTTATTTTTAAATTAGCCAAAATTAACAATCAATCATGTTTAGCGAATATTTATTCCGAAAAGTTGATAATTCTCCACTTGTAATTTTCCGAATAATCTTTGGTTTATTAATTGTTGCAGAATGTTGGGGAGCCATTTTTACAGGTTGGGTACAAACAAATTTTGTTGAACCACACATTACATTTTCGTTCATCGGATTCGAGTGGACCAATGTTTTCTTGGGACAAAATATGATTTATTTGTATGTGCTCATGGGAATTTTAGGTTGGTTTATCGTGTTTGGTTTTGCTTACCGATTTTCCATTATCGTATTTTCGATCTTATGGTCGTTGACGTATTTCATGCAAAAAACAAGTTACAACAACCATTATTATCTGTTTATGCTAGTTTCGTGGATGATGACAATAATTCCTGCGCATCATTTCTTTTCGATTGATAGTTTGATTTTCCCGAAAATAAAACGTCTAACCATGCGCAATTGGGTACCAACTTTATTCATTATTCAGTTATTGATTGTTTACACTTTTGCTGCTTTCGCTAAGATTTATCCAGATTGGTTTAACGGTGTTTTTTTACAAATGAAATTCCATGAATATGGCGATTTATTGACGACAAAATATAATCTTGTTGGTTTAGGAAAAGTTGTAAGTAGTTTAGAGTTTGCGCAAGTGTTTGCTTGGGGTGGTTTCTTTTTTGATTTATTAATAATTCCAGCAATGTTGATGAATAGAACGCGCGGAATTGCTTTCAAATGTGCTGTAGCCTTTCATATTTTTAATTCAGCAGTTTTCGGGATTGGGATATTTCCTTTTTTCGCTTTGGCGATGTTAATTTTCTTTTATGATCCCGTTAAGATTCAGGAAGTTGTTTTTCCTAAAAAATCATTTATGATGGATCGTTCAGATGATGATAATTTATTGACAACACGCCGTGTCATGTTCTCTTATTTGATATTTTTCTATGTGATTTGGCAAATATATTTACCTGTTCGCCATTATTTTATTCCGGGAAATGTTTTTTGGACAGAGGAAGGTCATCGCATGGCTTGGCGAATGATGTTGCGTAACAAAGCGGGAGAAGTTGTGGTATATGTTTCGAAACCAGATCCACAGAAAAAAGGCAAATTTTTGAAACGAGAGAAAGTAGATTTGACTAAATATCTAACCTTCAAACAAATGTCAAAAATGGCGGTTAGTCCAGATATGATGTGGCAATTTGCGCGCTATGTAAAGTATGATTATGCGAAAAATGGTGTGAAAGATGTCAAAGTTTTTGTGGATGCAAAAGTTTCTGTCAATGGTAGCGAATATTATCAATTTACAAATCCAAATTACAATTTAGCTTACACAACCTGGAGTTATTTTGGTCATCAAAAATGGATTCAGCCAACGCCAAAAGAGTTGAATTTATCTTATTTTGAATAAATTTATGTAACTTTATAGGACAACAATCAAAGAAATACAATTATGAAATATACATTATTCGCAATATCTTTTTCGGCTTTATTATTTTCTTGTGGTAACAAAGAAAACGCTGGAGTAGAGGCCTACAAAGGTTTGAATAAGCAAAAACAAGAACAAAAGGATTTGGATAGTATTGGGAAAGAAGCGCAACAAACGTTTGATGATTTCAAATTGGCGTTGTCGATGAAAGATACTACAACAACTAATTTTATTGTCAAACAAATGTATGATATTCCGAATGCGACACAAAAAGAGCATATTTGGATTCGTGATGTATATTCGGACAACGATCAATTAAAAGGAATTGTGGATAACGTTCCGCAATACACAAAATTGGTAAAACACAATGATACAGTTGTGATAGATCCGACTAAATTATCGGATTGGATGTATTATAAAGGTGATAAAATGATTGGTGGATTTACAATAAAATATATGCGTAGTAAAATGACTGATGCGCAGAAAAAAGAGTTTGATAAACAATATAAAGTAAAGTTTGAAGATTAATTTCTGCTCAAAAAATAATAAAATCAAAAAGGCAATCTAACGAAAGATTGCCTTTTAATTTTGAAATTATTTTCCTTAATCAATCAAAGATAATTGAATTTTACGTTTTTCTGTATCAATTCCAATTACGGTTACTTCAACTTGTTGACTTAAATGCACTTTTGAATTCACATCAGAAATAAATTCATTCGAAATTTTAGAAATATGAATTAAGCCATTTTCTTTAATTCCTATATCTACAAAACAACCAAAATTAGTAATATTGTTGATAATTCCAGGAACTTTCATGCCCAATTGCAAATCTTCGAATTTCTTTAATCGTTGATCGAAACTAAAAACTTTGGCTGTAGAACGCGGATCTAAACCAGGTTTTTCGAGTTCCTTTTTAATATCTTCTAAAGTTGGTAAACCTACTTTTTCTGTAATATATTTTGTCAAATCAAGTTGATTAATCAATTCTTTATTCTGAATCAAATCTTTCAAATCAACTTTCAAATCTTTCGCCATTTTCTCTACAAGAGCATATGATTCTGGGTGAACAGCAGAATTATCTAACGGATTTTTTGCATTCGGAATTCGTAAAAAAGCAGAAGCTTGCAAGAATGCTTTTTCGCCCAAACGAGGAACTTTTAGTAAATCTTTTCTCGAATTAAAAGCACCATTTTCGCTTCGATATTCTACAATATTTTCAGCCATTTTTTCGCCAATTCCAGCGACATAATTTAGCAAATGTTTGCTTGCCGTGTTCAGATTTACACCAACTTTGTTCACACAGAAAGAAACAACATCATCCAACTCATTTTTCAATAAAGTTTGATCGACATCATGTTGATACTGACCAACTCCAATCGATTTTGGCTCTATTTTTACCAACTCTGCCAAAGGGTCTTGTAAACGACGGCCTATAGAAACAGCGCCACGAACAGTAACATCTTTATCTGGAAATTCGTCGCGCGCAATTTTAGAAGCCGAATAAACCGAAGCACCAGCTTCATTCACAACAAAAACTTTTAGTGGACGATCAAATGCAATGTTCTGTACCAAATTTTCTGTCTCGCGAGAAGCCGTTCCATTTCCTATCGAAATTGCGTCAACATTATAAGCATTGACAAGCGATTTTAGTTTTTTGATAGCTTGTATTTTTTCATTTTGTGGCGCATGTGGATAAATATTTTCGTTGTGCAACAAATCACCTTGTTCATCTAAAACAACCACTTTACACCCCGATTTGTAACCAGGATCTATTGCCAAAATTCGTTTTTGTCCCAAAGGTGGTGCTAAAAGCAATTGATTTAAGTTTTTCGAAAAAACATTAATCGATGTTTCATCTGCTTTTTGTTTTGCCTCTTTCAACACTTCATTTGAGATTGAAGGAGCCAAAAGTCGTTTGTACGCATCTTTTATAGCTTCTTCAATAACCCAAGAAACTTCTGGTTGAATAGATTTGATCAACGTGTACTCCAAAAATTTGAAGGCTTCTTTTTTATCAATTGATACATTTACTTTCAAGAAATTTTCATTTTCGCCACGTAAAATAGCCAATAATCGATGAGAAGCAATTTTTTTCAATGGTTCTTCGTATTCAAAATAATTCGAATATTTAGCCGAATCTTCATCATCTATTTTAGATTTGACTAATTTACTTTCAATCAAAGCAGATTTTCTGAAAATATCTCGTAATCGATGACGCACATACTCATTTTCATTGATCCATTCCGCAATAATATCTTGTACACCTGCAAAAGCATCTTCGATACTTGTCACATCTTCATTCAGATATTTTTTTGCTAAATCATCTAAATCAGGAATATTATTTTGTTTCATGATGATTTTCGCCAAAGGCTCTAAACCTTTTTCTTTCGCAATTGTCGCACGTGTTTTTTTCTTCTTTTTATAAGGAAGATATAAATCCTCTAATTGGACCAAATCAAAACTTTTCTGAATACGTTGTTGTAATTCATTATTCAATTGATTTTGTTCTTCTAATGTTTTTAAAATAAATTCTTTTCGAGAAACAATTTCATTGAATTGATTTTGCAGTTTTTTTATAGCAGAAATTTGAACTTCATCAAGATTTCCTGTGACCTCTTTTCTATATCTTGCAATAAAGGGTATGGTGTTATCTTCATTCAAACAATTTATGGTATTGTTGATTGATTTTTCTGAAATAGAATTAAGATGTTGATGAATGTATTGAATCAAATTCATGTTAAAAGTTTGGCCTTGCAAATTACTATTTTTCACAAACATAAAAAATAGCATGTTTTATTTATATAGGTCGTATTTAATAGAGTGCTTTTTTTATATAATAATCTAATATTTAGAGTTTTTAATATCAGTCTTATTTTAAATAAAAAAGAATAATAAAAATTTTCTAAAAAGTTTTGGTGTTTATTAAATTATTTCTAAATTTGACCTCAGGTAGTAGAGAGTAAGATTGATTTTTTTTAATGTTAAATTTATACTTACCAGTGTAAGTTTTTTTTAAAATCAATTGGGTTTAAGCTGAGGAGCTTAAACCCGTTTTTTTTTATACAACTTTCTTATCTTTGAGCAAATATATCTACAAAATGGCTCGTATAAAATTAGATTTTTCAGACAAATTTTTATTTTCAACAATAATACCAGTACGCATAACTGATCTCAATTATGGAAATCATTTGGCAAACGATAAAGTATTGTCCATTATACATGAATCGCGAATTCAGTTTTTTCAACATTATGGCTATTCGGAATTAGATTTTGGAGGTGTAAGTGTGATTATGGGTGATGTTGCGATTGAGTATAAAAATCAAGCTTTTTATGGTGATGAATTGTTGATTGAGATTGGTGTGCAAGATTTTTCGCGTGTTAGTTTTGATGTAATCTATAAAATTTCTACAAAAGATAAATTAATTGCAAAAGCGAAAACAGGAATGGTTACCTTCGATTATCAGCAAAATAAAGTGGTTGAGGTTCCTCAAAAGATAAAAGATCTTTTTGAAGTTGTATAATCTTATAAATTAATTACGCTAATCATTTAAGTCTTTGTAAATTTGCACCGAGTTATGAAGATTTTACCATATAAAAATTTATTTGTCGGAATTACCGACACATTGCAACAAATTTTCTTCGAAGGAAAATATGCAGATAAAGAAGTTGAGCGAACATTGAAATCGAACAAGCAATGGGGAGCGCGTGATCGTGCTTTTATTGCCGAAACGGTTTACGATTTAGTTCGTTGGAAACGTTTGGTTGAAGGTGCAATGAGTCGTCCGCTTTCTCCTGATACAATTTGGGAGTTTGTTGGAACTTGGTTTGCTTTAGATCCAGAACAAACGTTACCAAAATGGGAAGAATTTCAAAAAATCTATCCAAAAGAAGTCTTGAAAAGACATCACAACTCGTCTAAAAATGTTGCGGTTGCAGAATCGTATCCTGATTGGATGTTCGAGTTAGGAGAGAAGTCTTTGGGAAATCGTTGGTTAGATGAAGTGCATGCAATGAACTCGCAAGCGCCAACAGTTTTACGTGTAAATTCATTGAAAACAGATCGTAAAACATTGCAAAAAGCGTTGAAAGAGCGTAGAATAAAAACGAAAGTTTTATCGAAATATCAAGATGCTTTAGAGCTTGAAGAGAAAACAAATATTTTTCGTACAGATGAATTTCAGAATGGTTGGTTCGAAGTTCAAGATGCAGGGTCGCAATTAATCGCGCCATATTTACGTGTTCAACCAGGAATGCGTGTGGTAGATGCTTGTGCTGGTGCAGGAGGAAAAACATTGCATTTAGCTGCTTTGATGGAAAACAAAGGGCAAATTATTGCAATGGATTTGTACGATTGGAAATTGAAAGAATTGAAACGTCGTGCAAAACGTAACAATGTACAAAATGTACAAACAAAGGTGATTGAGGCAAAAACAATCAAGCGTATGGAGAACTCTGCTGATCGCTTGTTGATAGATGCGCCTTGTTCTGGAATGGGAGTTTTGAAACGTAATCCTGACGCGAAATGGAAATTGAGACCAGAATTTATTGACGAAATTTTAGCAACGCAAGAAAAAATCTTAGCTGATTATTCTAAAATTATTAAAGTTGGTGGAATGATGGTTTATGCAACTTGTTCTATTTTACCACAAGAAAATGAGCAGCAAGTAGAAAAATTCTTAAAGAATAATCCAAATTATAAAATGGTTTCAGATAAAATGCATTATCCATCTCAAACTAATTATGATGGATTTTACATGGCTTTGATTGAAAGAATTTCTTAAGCTGTTAATTATTATAAGATACAGAAGACTAAGTGAAAGCTTGGTCTTTTTTTGTTACAATAATTATTTTATCCTAAATCTAACTCGTCTATTCTCAAAATTTTTCCAATCAATACAATTTGTGGCAGGATTACATTCTTTGTATTTCAAATCCGAAAAACCTTTGGCAGAAATTGAAAATAGATTTTTATTCAGACCTTTTTCTACCAAATAATTCAATACAGCATTTGCTCTTCGTTGTGATAAATCGAAATTGTAAGATTCTGTTCCAACTGCGTCTGTGTGACCTTCGATGATAAAATGAAGCGATGTATTTCGTTTCATAATTGCAACAACTTCATTCAATTTTGGATAATCAATCGCTCTGATTTCAGCTTTATCAAAATCAAATTCGACTGTTTCCATTAAATAATTGGAATAATCTTGAACATAATTTCCAATCTTTTTATCACTCAAATTACTTTCAGGACAACCATTTCCAAAACGATTTCCTTTTATATAAGGACATTCGTCTTCGATATCCATCACGCCATCGCCATCTGTATCATAATCATTGTTGTAATTTTCTACATTTCCTTCTTGAATCAATAAATTATAAGGTGTTGAAATGTTAAATTCAGTTCCAATTTTTTCAATTTCTTTTCGATATCGTCCATCTTTTTTGCACATTTCACCGCAACGTCCTTCATCTTTTAAGAGATAATCGATCTTTTGTTTTGCCCAATAAAACTTAATTGCTTCTGTAAATTCACTTGGATTTGGTTGTTTAATCTCAAAGTTTTGAGTGAAATTTTGGTTGGATTGATTACCAATAATTTCTATTTTTTTTGGATAACGAAGATTACAATCGCGCGAAACAAAATTGACCGAATTTTGAGCTAAATATGTATTGAAATTCTTCGGAAACGTTTCGTTGAGGTTGATTTGCGAGGATTGAACTTTAAGATGATAAATAGAAGAATTTAAAACAGCTTGCTGAAATTGAGTTGTTTTTTGATTCAATTCCTTTGGTTCATTGATCGTAATCGGAAGCGTTCCTGTTGCCAAACTTATGAAATTCATCGCTCGATAATCCAATTCTTTTCCAATTCCTAAAGTTATAAATTGTGTGTCTTTTGCATAATTTCGAAGTGAATTGTAAACAGTTTCATTCAAATTCATTGCTCCATCCGATATAATTGTAATGATTCGTTTATAGTTTTTATCAAAAGGATTTTTCTGAATTTGCTCTATTGCTTCGTCCAATAATTTTTCGCCAGTTCCATTCAAAGAATTAATTTTTTCTAAAGCTAAATTGATATTTTCTTTGGTTGGAAATTGAGAAGAATTAAAAATTAATTCATTTTTTGTGGAATAAACCAACACATTAAATTTATCTGTTTCGGTTAAATTTGGTAAAATTTGATTCATCAACTTTTTAACAGTTTCAATTGGTTGATTCATCATTGATCCAGAAGTATCTAAAACAAATAAAAATTCTCGCGAAGCTTTATATTTAGAAGGATTATTTGCTGGTTCAATTGATCCTAAAATATAATCGCAACCATTTTCGGTAAATGTTTCAATTCCGGTTTGTAGTTCATTTTTTGTATAAGCATATTGAAGAGTTGGAATCTTTTTATCCGAATTTTTTGAAACATAATTTCGATCATTTTCCTTTGAAAACTTTAAATCAGAAACAATTTTTGAAATCGGGAAATTTCCAGAAAGATGAATATTTGAATTTATGTTTTTCGGAAAACCATTCAATTGATTGTTCCAACGATGAATTTGCGTAAAAGATTCTGTTCGTTTGACGATAAATTCTGGAAACGAAACTTGATAATTAAAACTATTTTCTTCAACAATTTTCGAAACTTTTAGCTGAATTTTTAGTATAGTATTCGCAGGAATTTTTCCTAAATCTAATTGTAAAACTTGATTGTTGTGTTGATTTTTAAAAATAGTTGAAGCATCAATATTTTTTAACTCTTTTCGAATATCTACGATCGATTTGGATTGAATTTCGAAAATTTTATCATTTACAAAAGCTTTTAATTCGTACACATTTTGCGAAGGCTGATAAGGATAAATAAATTTAGCCGAAATATCTTCCGAAGAATTGTTCAGAAAAGTAAAAGTATGACTCAAATTTCCCAATAAATGATGAAAATTGTAGTTATTTTCGAGAGAAATTGCATCTATTTTTTCAAAATCTTCCTCATTTTTAAGTTCCAAATACGGAAAAATTTGCTGTGCACAACAAAATGTATTCAGTAGAATAAAAAAAATGGAAAAAAATAGATTTTTTGCGTTCAACGAATCAATTTTAAAAATTCAATGTAAAGATAATGAAAGAATTGATGTGTTTTCTATCATAAGTTATTGTAAAGTTTAATGTATATTTAATAAATTATCAAATCAGAAATAATTATTCAATCATATCTAAAAAAGATTGGTTTAATAATTGCATCATTCAGATTTAATAAAAAAGTTAAGTAAATTTGCACTTTATTTTACATAAAAGATGAATTTTAATTTCACAGAAGTTGAAAGAGTAGAAAGTATTTCTGCAAAAGATTTTCAGAAATATTACGTTAAACCTCAAAAACCAGTTGTAGTAGAGCGAATTACAGAGGATTGGCCTGCGTACGAAAAGTGGAATTTTGAGTATATAAAACAAGTTGCAGGCGACAAGGTTGTTCCTTTATATAATAATGATCCGGTTGATTATACGAAGAAAGTAAATGAGCCAGTTGCAAAGATGAAAATGTCTGAATATGTGGATTTGCTGCAAAGTGAGCCGACAGATTTGCGTATATTTTTGTACAATTTGATGAGTCAAGTTCCGCAATTACAACAAGATTATAAAATGCCAGATTTGGGTTTGAATCTTTTCAAATCGATGCCAATGTTATTTTTTGGAGGTGAAGGATCGAATGTTTTTATGCATTATGATATCGATTTAGCGAATATTTTGCATTTTCATTTTGCAGGAAAAAAACGTTGTATTATTGTTCCGCCGGAGGATTCGAAGTATATGTACAAAATTCCACATTCGGTAATTTGTCGAGAAGATATTGATTTTGATAATCCTGATTTTGATAAATGGCCAGCGTTGAAACATATTAATCCGATGGTTGCAGACCTAAAACACGGAGAAATGCTATATATGCCAGAAGGTTGGTGGCATTACATGAAATATTTGACGCCAGGTTTTTCGATGAGTTTGCGTTCGTTAGCACATAAACCAAAGCATTTATCAGAAGCTATTTATAATGTTTTTTTGATGCGTACGTATGATAATATTATGCGAAAAATAAAAGGTCAGGCTTGGATTCTTGAAAAAAATGAACGTGCAATTACGCAAACAAATAAATTAATTGCGAAATAAAAATACAATTTTTAGAAAATTTTTCTAAATGAAGGAATGTCTATCGAAAGATGTTCCTTTTTTTATTCTACTGTCCTAAAAACTTATAAATCAATAAATATTTGATTTTCATATTTTAAAATTTCGATAGATATTTGCAGAATATTTTTCTGAATTTTTAGTAATATGATCATAAAAAAAGGAAATTTTTGGGCTTTATTGCCTTTAATCATTTTCATACTTGTCTATTTTTCGGCATCTATTTATCTGAACGATTTTTACTCTGTTCCAGCATTGGTTGTTTTCATGTTGGCACTCGTAATTGCATTTGTTCAGTTCCCTAAGGTTTCATTTCATACAAAAGCAGAAGCTTTTTGTAAGAATGCAGGAGAGGAAACGATAATGTTAATGATTTTAATTTTTCTTCTCGCTGGAGCTTTTGGAAGTTTAGGGTCTACAATTGGAGCGGTAGAATCAACAGTAAATTTATTCTTGAATTATCTTCCTTCTTCCTTTATTGTAGCAGGTTTTTTCTTGTTGTCTTGCTTTATTGCGACAGCTTTGGGAACATCGGTTGGAACAATTGTAACTGTTGCGCCAATTGCAGTACAAATGGATAAAATGATTCCAGGTTCTATGCCAATTTTGTTAGGCGCAGTGGTTGGTGGAGCGATGTTTGGCGATAATTTATCGTTTATTTCTGATACAACGATTGCTGCAACACGTACGCAAGAAGTGAGCATGAAATCTAAATTTAAAACTAATTTTAGAATAGTAGTTCCAGCAGCTATTGTTTCGACGATTATATATTTTTCACTTTCTCAACATTTTGACACAACCAATTTCCAAGGAAAACAGTTAGATTTTGACTTGATTTTAGTTTTACCTTATCTATTAGTTTTTGGACTTGCAATGTCTGGAATTAATGTGATTTGGGCTTTAATTGTAGGAATTCTATCGTTTCTTGGAATTGGTTTGTTCTATTCAGGTGTTCCTTTACTAGACTTAGTTTCTTCTATTAATGAAGGTTTCAAAGGAATGTTTGAGTTGAGTATTATTTGTTTAATCATTGGCGGAATTGTTGGAATTATTCGTCTAAATGGTGGATTAGATTTTATTATTTATCATTTGACCAAAAATATCAAAACAAAACGTCAAGCCGAGATGAGTATTGCGTCGCTTACAGCTTTGGCAAATGCTTGTTTAGCAAACAACACGATTACAATTTTGATTTGCGGTAAAATAGCAAAAGATATTTCTGATCATCATGATTTGGAAGGAAAACGTGTGGCAAGTATTTTGGATACGGTTTCGTGTTTTGTACAAGGAATCTTACCTTATGGTGCGCAAGTTTTAGCGGCTGTTGCTGCTGCAAATGCAGTATCTAAAGTGACAAAAGTTTCTTCTGTAGATGTTTTATCTAATTTATATTATCCGTTTTTAACTGGAATTTGTACCCTTATTTTTATCTTATTTTTTCAACCAAAATCATTCAAAAAATAGATTGATGTAGGATAATCATTCGTCGAATATTATTTTATAACTTTGTAGACTGAAATTTTTTAAGATGAAAAGAGTTGTCGTAGGACTTTCTGGAGGAGTAGATTCAAGTGTTACAGCCTATTTGCTAAAAGAGCAAGGTTATGATGTGATCGGATTATTTATGCGTAATTGGAACGATGCATCGGTAACGTTGGAAGATGAATGCCCATGGATAGAAGATAGTGCAGACGCTTTGTTGGTAGCTAAAAAATTAGATATTCCTTTTCAGGTCATTGATATGTCTGATTCGTACAAAGAACGTATTGTAGATTATATGTTCAATGAATACGAGCAAGGAAGAACACCAAATCCTGATGTGTTATGTAACCGAGAAATTAAGTTCGATTTGTTTTTGAAAACAGCTTTAGAACTTGGAGCAGATTACGTTGCAACAGGACATTATGCACGAAAAACTTCTACAATTGATGAAAATGGAAAAGAGATTTTTCAATTGTTAAAAGGTAATGATAACAATAAAGATCAATCGTATTTCTTGTGTCAATTGTCGCAAGATCAATTAAGCAAAGCATTATTCCCAATTGGAGATATAGAAAAACCAGAAGTAAGAAGAATTGCGCAAGAGCAAGGCTTGGTTACAGCGAATAAGAAAGATTCGCAAGGTTTATGTTTTATTGGAAAAGTTAGTTTACCCGAATTTTTGCAACAACAATTAAAACCAAAAGAAGGTGTAATTGTAGAAATAGCCAAAGATTGGAACGGATATAAAAGAGAAATTCCAACTTTTGCAAATAAATATGAAGCATTAGATTTCGAAGCAAAAGGTTTCTCATATAAACAAGAAGATGGAGAAATTGTAGGTAAACATCAAGGTGCGCATTATTTCACTCGCGGTCAACGAAAAGGATTGGGAGTTGGAGGAAAAGTAGAACCTTTGTTTATTATTGATACAGATGTAGAGACAAATGTTATTTACACAGGTCAAGGTGCTGATCATTCAGGTTTATTGAAGAAAGCATTGTTTATAAAAGAGGAAGAAGTACATTGGGTTCGAGAAGATTTAACTTTAAAAACAGACGATACAATGGAAGTGATGGCACGTATTCGTTACCGTCAACCTTTGCAAAAAGCAATTTTACACAAAGCTGAAAACGGAATGTATGTCGAGTTTGAAAATCCTCAATCTGCGATTACAGAAGGTCAATTCTGTGCTTGGTATGTTGATGACGAACTTTTAGGTTCTGGTGTAATTAATAACTAAAAATATAAACATCATTATTATACAAAACGCTCAAGAAAATCTTGAGCGTTTTTATGTTAATATCATTTTATTAAAAAACTTTTCCGTCTGCTTTTGGTTGTTTTGATAAGCCATCTTGAAATCTCATCGAAGCATGTGTTCCATCACAAAAAGGCTTATTAGAAGATTGTCCACAACGGCAAATTGTTTGTCGATTTCGCAACTCGTAATATTCGCCATTCGCACTTTTTAGCGGAATTCCTCCCCATAACGCATAAGGACCGCTCAAATCATTCGCAACATCTTCAATAATTCCAACAGAAGCTGAGGTGTTATCGTCTTCGATTGGTTGATTATTCTCATCCCAAACAATCAATCGTCCAGAAGGACAATGATGCGCCATTTCAACACTCAAATCAACAGAGTTTTGTGTAGAATCTTCAACTTGATTCCAAATGCGTTTTCCATTATCACAAAATCGAGCAAAAGCACATAATTTTTCATCATCACTAAGCGAAACAACAGGTCCTTCTATAACTTCTGCAGTTAATAATTCGGGATTAAAAGTTGCTCTTTCAGTTAAATCCACACCATTTTCTGCTGCTTTTTTATGCGAACCATCACAATAAGGTTTGTGCTGAGATAATCCACAACGACAAAGATAAGTTGCATCCTTTGCTTCAAATTCTTCACCTTCTTGGTAATTGACAGAAGTTCCTTGCTGATTTGGAACGATAAATTGCTGCACAACTTTAGGTTTTCCGTGCAGTAAATAAGGTCCATTTTCTGTGACTTCTATATAGATACCATCAGAGTTTTGAGTTGTCCCGATTTGAATATTTAACTTATTTTGATTATCCATAATTGTAGATTTTAGATTGAAATTATCTACAATTTAAAAAGTATTTTAGTTAGAATGATTTTAAATTTTTATTGATAATTCATTAAAATTTAATAGATAAACCTTGTTGTTTTTATATAGGATTTAGAATGTTTTAATTACTTTTATTTGAAAATAATCATCCATGTCAATAATTCAACTCAAACATACAGAAACCAAACATTACGATGCTTTGTTATATAATTTGCCAGAAGACCAAATTCCTTTTACAGCCTTGCCTAGCGAGACTTTTGAGCGTTTGAAATTACGCACAGATGGACATGCAAAACCAATTACAATTTTGTTAGATGAAGAACCAATTGGTTTTTTTGTGTTAGATTATGGTGACGATAAATTGGAGATGACGAATAATACGAATTCGTTGTTGTTGCGCTCTCTATCGATAAATCCTGAATTTCAAGGAAAAGGTTACGGAAAAATTTCTATGAGTTTGATGGATGATTTTGTAAAAGATAATTTTCCTACAATTGATGAATTGGTTTTAGCGGTTAATTTCAAAAATAAATCAGCATATGATTTGTATCTAAAAGTTGGTTATATAGATGATGGTTCTCAACGAGAATGGTTTAATGAAATGCAACATTTGTTGAGAAAGAAAATTTAATTGTTAAACTTTTTCCTTCTCCCAAGCGACAACTTGCACACCTTCTGAATAATGCACTAAATCTGGTCTCGAATCGATATTTAAGTTTTGAAGCTGATAATCAATCGTTAAAAATTCTAATTCAAGTTGATTGATTTTCCATGGTAAATGCTGGATTTCATAACGAAACAATTGATCGTTATCTTCTAAATACAAACAATATCGTTCAGTCAAAAATAAATCCAATTCACTTTTGTGTTTTACTTGCATTCCAACATGGAAATCCGCTAATAAAGAGAAATTTCGTTTGGGATGATTGGCTTGATAAGAATTTTCGGTTCTATTGATGTTCGATTTTTCGTAAGGCAAACCTGACAATGATTTTGCTAAAATTGCAGAAAATAATTTTTCAGCTTCAATAGATAAAAAATAAACACCAGGTTTTCCATTTTTCGTTACATAAGTTCTTAAATTAATTTCATCAAAATCAGAAATAGGAGAGAATGCAGGCAAAAAGCGAGGTCGAATTTTTTCCATTGTAAATGCGACAAGCGAGACCCAAGCAGAATCATTTATTTCATCAATTTCTAAATCTTTTGGAACTAATTCTCTCAAAATTTCTTTGTCAATTTTGTAATGAAAAAATAGCGCTTTGTTCCACTCTTGATAATATTTCCACGATTTTGAAGGATATTGCCAAGCACGATGATTTGTTTCGGCTAAAATTTGTTTGATTGTATATTTCACTTAAAACCTTGTTAAACTTATGGTTGAAGGTACAAAATCTATTGCGAAATAAATAAAATTGTAGTTACTTCGCATACCAATTTTTATCATATGAAAAACTTGTTTTATATCTTCGTGATTAGTTTTTTAACGTCATGTGCAGCAATACATAATGTGCCAACTTCTCAGAATCCAAATAATTTTATTCAACCGAATACAACAAGTTCTTTTGTGGATCAAAACGGAAATTTTTACCCAGATAATTGGTTGAAATCGTATGGTAAACCTCCTAAAAATGCAAGTCGTAGAGATTATTCGTTGATGAAAATTGCGACTGAAAGTAACTTTCAAAATCAATTAACTTCTTATGAAAGTTTGCGTTTGAAAAATATTGAAAAAAGAGTTAAAAATAAGAACCGTGTCATCATTTTTGTGCATGGAATTGACAATGATTATTTGTTTAGCCTAAAAAATTACAACAAAGCCAAAACTTATATGAATATTAATTCTTCGAATGATGAGGTAATTAATTTTTATTGGGATGGATTGGTGAACGAAAGTCTTTTTGGAGCAGCAAAAGTTTGGGTAAGTGCAACGACAAATAGCCAAATGGCGGGCGTTTTTGGACTTCGTAGAATTTTGAATGTCATTCATAACAAAGATGTTTATTTGATTTCGCATAGTCGTGGCGCATCGGTTGTTTTGAGTTCGTTGGTGAATCCTTCGTTGCGCGAAAGTGAGATAAAACGTGCTGAAAATGCGCATCATGTCGATTTTACGAATGCAGAAACGTTGTTAGAAAATAATAATAAAATTTACAGTATTATGTTGGCGCCTGCAATTGGAAAAGTTGATTTTACGTTGGATAATAATCAATTAAAAACGTTTACACCTCAGTTAAAACGCATGCATATCACGATAAATGATACGGATTATGTATTAGGGAAAGGAAAGATTGGGTTTTTATCTCGAAGTTTGATTGCGACAGATTTTGGTTACAAAAAAGATTTGTTTGATGAACTTTCTAAAAATTATACATTCTTAGAAGAAACGGATTTTTCTGGACAAGATTCGCACGAATTTAGAGAATATATCACTAATCCGAAGTTTATTACTATTCTGAAAGAATTTAAGTTGGCGAAATAAAGCGAGGTTAGATGTGCGAAATACGAATCTCGAAACTCGAGCTACGAATCTCGCAAATCATTTCTTAAACTCAATCACTTCTAAATTCTCGATTCTTCCTTTATTTAATTCAAAACGTAACATCGTACGAACTTTCTGAAAACCGTGTTTACCAACAGCGCCTGGATTCATATGAATTAAACCCAATTGTTTATCAGGCATCACTTTTAGTATATGTGAATGTCCACAAATAAATAATTTCGGAGGATTTTCTGTGATTTCTTTTCGAATTGCAGGATTATATTTTCCTGGATAACCACCAATATGCGTAATCCAAACATCAACACCTTCTAACGTAAACCTGTTGTTGAGCGGGAATTCTGCGCGAGCTTTATTATCATCAATATTTCCATAGACAGCTCGCAAAGGTTTTATTTCAGCCAATTTATCGGTTACAGAAATATCGCCAATATCTCCAGCATGCCAAATTTCGTCCGCTTGTTGCGCATATTCCAAAATTCTATCGTCGATATAAGAATGCGTGTCCGAAAGTAAAAGAATTTTCTTCAAAAGGTTGTATTTTTGTTGCTCAAATTTACAACAATTGCGATATTTTTTAGAATTAGCATACAACGGAAAAAATTATTTTGGTTATCAAATTCAACCCAATCAAATTTCGGTTCAAGAAGTTATTGAAGATAGATTGTCTAAAATATTAAGAAAAGAAATTTCGATTGTCGGAGCAGGGCGTACAGATTCTGGTGTTCATGCGAAAAAGATGTTTATTCATTTTGATTATGAAGATGAATTATCGGTTGATTTAATCAAAAAATTAAATTCTTTTTTACCAAAAGACATCGCTGCTTATCGTTTATTTTTGATGGATGATGAAGCGCATGCGCGTTTTGATGCGACTTCGCGTTCGTACAATTATTTTATTTCACCTTTCAAAGATCCTTTTGCGTTTGATAGCGCTTGGATTTTTAACCGAGAATTGGATATTGAAAAAATGAATGAAGCAGCAAAATTGTTAATTAAGCAAGGAGATTTCGGAAGTTTTGCTAAATTACATACCGATGTGAAAACAAATATTTGCGATGTAAGAGAAGCGTTTTGGCGCAAAAATGAAAACGGACAATTGATTTTTCAAATCACTGCTGATCGTTTTTTGCGAAATATGGTGCGTGCAATTGTTGGAACATTAGTTGAGGTTGGGTTAGGAAGAATTTCTATCCACGATTTTGAAGAAATTATTGAACAAAAACAACGTTCTTCGGCAGGAGCTTCGGCGCCAGCGCAGGGTTTGTATTTGGTAGATGTTCAATATCCAAAAGAATTATTTAAAAATGAGTTCAAATAACGAAAATACATCGTTTGATTTTAATGGATTAAAACGTGTTTTACAAATCGGGGCGCAAAGCAAAGTGATGTTTTGGTCGGTGGTTTTTGTAGCGGTTTTTAGTGCGTGTTTTTCTGTTTATCGTCCCTATTTAACGGGAAATATCATCGATGATTATATTCAGACAAAAGATTTACCAGGGCTTCAAATGCAAATCGTGAAACTATCTTTGGTATTAGTTTTCGAAGGAATTTTGTCTTTTTTTATGGTTTATTTAGCGAATGTTGTTGCACAGCGAGTTATCCGTTTGTTGCGCGTTCGTTTGTATAATCATTTAATCAAATTCAAACTTGGGTATTTCGATAAAACGCCAAATGGAGTTTTGGTAACGCGTTCAGTTTCTGATATCGAAACGATTGCAGAGGTTTTCAATGATGGAATTTTAGTGATGTTAGGCGATGTATTGAAAATCGTTTTCATCGTTTTTGTGATGTATTGGATGAACTGGGTTTTGGCAACAGTTGTGATTGTGATTCTTCCGTTGATGATGATTATTACACGATTATTCCAAAAAGCATTGAAAAATGTTTACCAAGAAGAACGTACAATTGTGGCGAAGTTGAATACGTTTGTGCAAGAACGATTAACAGGAATGAATATTATTCAGGTTTTTAATCGTCAGCAAGCAGAATATGACAAATTCGTTTCGATTAATAATGATTTAAAGAAAAACTATCTAAAAACAGTTTTCTATTTTTCTTTAATGTTTCCTGTTGTCGATATTATTTCGGCTTTAGCAACGGGAAGTTTGATTTGGTTTGGAGGACTTAGAACAGCTGTTTATGGAGATGTTTCTGTCGGAGATTTGATTGCTTTTACACAATATGTTACGTTGTTAACTGCTCCAATGCGTGCAATAGCAGAGCGTTTCAATACTATTCAGCGTGGTTTGGTAGGAGCGGATCGTGTGTTCAAAATTATTGATGATGATCAAACGTTGCCAGATAATGGAACAATAAAATTGGATCATGTAAAAGGTAAAATCGATTTTGAAAATGTGAAATTTTCTTATGTTCCGAATAATTTGGTTTTGAAAGGAATTTCTTTTTCGACAAAACCAGGTGAAAAAATTGCAATTGTAGGTGCCACAGGTGCAGGAAAATCTACTATAATTAATTTATTGAGTCGTTTTTATGACATCGATTCTGGAACAATTAGAATAGATGATGTAAATATTCATGATATGGAATTGAAGAATTTACGTCAACACGTTGCAGTTGTTTTGCAGGATGTTTTCTTGTTTAATACAACGATTTATGACAATATTGTTTTAGGTAATAAAGATATTTCGTTGGAAGAAGTCCAAAATGCTGCGAAAATTATTGGAATTGATAATTTTATCATGTCACTACCAAAAGGTTATTACAGTGAGGTAAGCGAGCGTGGTTCGACACTTTCTGTAGGTCAGCGTCAATTGATTTCGTTTTTGAGAGCATATATTTATAATCCAGAGATTTTGGTGTTGGACGAGGCAACGTCTTCTATTGATACAGAGTCGGAAGAATTGATACAAAAAGCTACTGATAAGCTAACGCAAGGCAGAACTTCTATCATCATTGCGCATCGTTTAGCGACGATTCAAAATGCAGATAAAATTATTGTGATGGATAATGGAATGATTGTTGAGCAAGGTACACATAACGAATTGTTAGCTCAGAAAGGTTATTATGCCAATTTATATGAAGTCCAATTCTCGAAAGAAAATTAAAAATTTAACAGAAATAAATCGTTAGATTTGTTTAACTTGAACAATCAATAATATTAACTTTAAAACTCTAATTAAAAATGAAAAAATTATTTTTAGCTGCTGCAGTATTAGGTGTAGTTTCTTTATCTTCTTGTAAATCTGAAAAAGAAAAAGTAGATGCAAAAGTAGAAAATACGCAAGAAAATGTAGCAAATACAGTAGAAGAGCAAGTAGAAGCTGGAAAAGAGACAATGGATAAAGTTGCTGATGTAGCAAAAGATTTACCAACTTTCTCTGATCCAAAAATTACTGAATTTGTTGGGAAATACAACAAATGGGCTGCTGATATGAAATTAGCTGCAACTGCTGGTGATGCAAATAAATTAGCTGAATTGACAAAACAATCAGTAGATTTTCAAAAAGAATTACAAGGTTTTACTCAAACTTTGAAACCAGAAGATGCTAAAAAATTACAAGATTGGACAGCTGAAATTCAGAAACAATTAAACAAATAATTAAATTTATATTTAATGATAAGCTCGAATTTATTCGAGCTTTTTTTATGGATTAAATTATGATTTATGATATAGATTGATAATATAATAATGTATATCTTTATCACAAAAATTTATAGATATCAATTTTTATATATGACATTAGTACAATTACAATATGTGCTGGCAGTGGCTGAGCATAAGAACTTTACAATTGCTGCTGATAAATCCTTTGTAACTCAACCAACATTGAGTATGCAGATTCAGAAATTGGAAAAAGAATTGAATATTGATATTTTCGATAGAACATCGCATCCAATCAAAATCACTCAAATTGGAGAGAAAATTGTTGCGCAAGCAAAAACAATTTTAATGGAAGCTAACCGAATGAAACACTTGGTAAACGAAGAAAAAGGTTTATTAGAAGGTGATTTCATTATTGGTGTTATTCCTACTGTTTTACCTTCTTTGGTACCTTTATTTTATAAAACATTTCAGAAAAATAATCCGAAATCAAATCTTATTATCAAAGAATTGCAAACGGATAAAATTATAAAAGGAATAAAAGATGGTTCGTTGGATTTTGGTATTGTGGTTTCGCCACTTTTCGAAGATCAAATTATCGAAAAACCTCTTTATTATGAACCATTGGTGGCTTATGTGCCAAACGGGCATCGCTTATCTGACAAAGATAAAATCAATGAAGATGATCTAAACACTTCTGATTTATTAATCTTGCAAGAAGGACATTGTTTCAGAAATAATGTGTTGGCTTTATGTGATACTTCAAATCTAAAAAATCGTCCGATTAAGTTAGATTCAGGAAGTTTTGAAGCTTTAGTTAAATTAGCAAACGATGGATACGGAATGACTTTGTTGCCTGCTTTGGTTGCAGATGATTTGCCACAAGAATATAAGAAATTTGTCAAAAACTTTGAGTCGCCAGTTCCAACGCGAGAAGTTTCGTTGATTTTTCATCAATCTCAATTAAGAGATTCTTTCGAAAAAGAGTTAATCAATACAATTCAAAGTATTTTGAGAGGAAAAATATTCTTAGAAAAAGATCAAAAATTAGATTCGAATATGGTTTCTTTACCAAAAAAATAAAAACAAAAAACGACTCAAAATTTAATTTTGAGTCGTTTTTTTTATGTCTTTTAATTTCCTTTATGGAACTATTGTAGTAAATAAATACGTGGCAAAAAGTGTTAATAAAACAATTCCTTGCTGAATATTTGTTCGACCAGAATTTAATGATAAATAAACAGTGAACAAGGATAATACTAATAAGATAGATGATTTTGCATCTATTCCTAATGTAACTTCCAATCCTGTGAAATAACAAACAATTGCTACTGCAGGAATTGTTAATCCAATTGAAGCTAATGCAGAACCTAAAGCCAAGTTAAGACTTGTTTGTAAACGGTCTTGTTTTGCTGCTTTATATGCAGCTAAACCTTCTGGTAATAAGATAACTCCGGCAATTATAATTCCCACCAATGATTTTGGAGCGCCTAAATCCATCACAATTGTTTCGATGGTTGGCGATAATTTTTTTGATAACAAAACAACTGCACACAAAGCAACTAATAATAAAACCAAACTCGAAATCGTTGTAAGTAAATTTGGTTTTTCGACATGCAATTCTGATGTTACATTATCTTTGCTACTTTGTGGTAAGAAATAATCACGGTGACGAATGGTTTGGACGGAAATAAATCCGCCATATAAAATCAACGAAATAATTGCTACAAAAATTAATTGACTTGTCGAAAATTCTCCTCCTTTTTCTGAAGTTAAAAAATTAGGTAAAACTAAGGTTAATATAGATATTGCAACTAAAGTAATTAAAGCAGTTGAAACACCTTGTTTGATAAAATTTTGTTCTCTATAGCGAACTCCTCCAGCCAATAAACAGATTCCGATAATTCCGGTAAGAATGATCATTACAGCAGCAAAAACGGTATCTCTAGCCAAAACTGAAGGAAAGCCGGTAGGTTCGGACATCATTAATGAAACAATTAACGAAACTTCGATAACTGTAATGGCTAAGGCCAAAATAATGGTTCCGAAAGGTTCTCCAACTTTATGCGCTACAACTTCTGCGTGATGTACAGCTGATAAAACGGCTGAAATTAAAATGATTCCTAAGACTCCAGAAAACCACATCTGATCTTTAAATCCTTCGGCTATAGTTAGTGAAAATATGGCAAGAATGGGACAGATAATTGTCCAGTAGGGTAAAGCTAAATTGAATTTTTTTGAAAGAAAATTATCTACGTGCATTAATTATGAGGTTTTGGATTTTTACAAATTTAATAAATAATATTGATAATTATTATGTATAATTATCATAAATAATAATAATTATAACATTTAATTATCATAAATATTAATAGTTATTTCAATAATTGAGTAAAAATAACCTTTTTAACTAATGATTATCATACCTCTACTATCAATAAACGATTAAATTTGCAAAATGTTAAACGTATCTGACGAAAAGTTAAAAAAATGGTTTAGCACATCATGTGTGTGGGAAACGATAAGTTGTACGCTCTTATTTTTGGTCGCAATGCCAATTAAATATCAATTCGATTATGTGTTGCCAATGCCATTTGCCGGTTGTTTTCACGGTTTTTGGTTTACAGCTTACTTGATTTTACTTTTTAGAGTCAGAAGAATATATAAATGGGATGACGAAGACTTTATCATTTATGTGATGTACGCATTTATTCCGTTTGCAACTTTAGCGGTACATAAAGTAATAAAAGAGGATAAAAATAATAGATAAATAAAAAAAAACGGTTTCTTTTTGAAACCGTTTTTTAATACCCATATATTTTACGCCATTTAGCTACAGTATTTCGACTGATTTTAAACTTATCAGCAGTAAAAGTATTGGTGTAATTATTTTTTTGCTGAATTTTTAAAATCTCTAAAACAGAATTCAAATCGTAGGATTTATGCTTTTGATTTTCGGCTGTTTTGTTTGCATTCAGTATTTCTGATACTTTCATGATATCCAAAACATTCATATTCTTTTTTAACAATTTTTTTGTCTGTTCTATTTTTTCAGGGAAATTACGTTTAATAATGTCTTGATAGATTTTTTGGTAGTTTGGTTTTTCCATAGTGAGTAAGATTTAATTTTGTGGTAGGTATTTTTTTATCCAATTATGAATGGTATTTTTAGGGATATTGTATTCATTCGAAATTTCTTGAATTTTCTTTTTTTCTTCAGTGTATAAATTCAATACAAAATCTATAATCTCTTTTGTATACACACTTTTGCGATAATTTGGTAAAACAGAGCTTTTAGGGGATGTTGAAGTTGAAGCGTTTTTTCCAACAGGAGCAAATAAAATAATGTGTTGTGTATAAATTCTAAAAAAATCATATTCCAATAACTTCGACCATTTTAATAAATCGTCTGTTTGTATACTTTTACTTAAATATTGAGCATTAATTTCTTTTTCAGAATAAGTTTTGAAGAAACTTTTGATACGGGATATATCAATTCCAAGTTCGTCGACTCTTTTTTTGATTAAAGAGCCTATGTGAATATCTTTCATAGGTAAGTAGGTTTTGAGTAATTGTAAATATAGTAAATCGAAATCAGTATTCCTATTAATTTTATTAAAAATAGAATGATTTTATGTACAAAAAGATCGTTTCGTTATATAGAATTTATTTTATAAATTTATGCGACTAAATTAAGTATAATGATTATTCAACCAAGAACAAGAGGTTTTATTTGCATTACGACTCATCCTGAGGGAACTGCAAAAAATGTTCACAATCAAATTGAGTACGTAAAATCAAAAAATATTTCAGCCGAAGGACCAAAAAAAGTATTGGTAATTGGAGCTTCGACAGGTTTTGGTCTGTCATCTCGTATTACAGCTGCTTTTGGATATAATGCTGCAACAATAGGTGTTTTTTTCGAAAAACCTGCTGCACCAAGAAAACCGGGAACTGCGGGTTGGTACAACACAGCTGCTTTTGAAAAAGAAGCACACGAAGCTGGTTTGTATGCAAAAAGTATTAATGGAGATGCTTTTTCTGATGAGATTAAACAACAAACGATTGATTTAATCAAACAAGATTTAGGTCAAGTAGATTTAGTGGTTTACAGTTTAGCTTCGCCACGTCGTACACACCCAAAAACAGGTGTTGCGTATTCATCAGTTCTTAAACCAATTGGAGAACCATTTACAAATAAAACAGTAGATTTTCATACAGCAGAAGTAACAGATATTACAATTGATCCGATTGAATCTCAAGAAGAAATTGATAATACAATTGCTGTAATGGGAGGTGAAGATTGGAAATTTTGGATGGAAGATTTGAAAGCTGCTGGTGTTTTAGCTGAAGGTGTAAAAACTGTTGCTTATTCTTACATCGGGCCAGAATTGACTCATAGAATTTATAAAGATGGATCGATTGGTATGGCTAAAAACGATTTAGAAAAAACGGTTCCAGTTATCAACGAATTATTAGCAGATTTGAATGGTGTTTCTTACGTTTCTGTAAACAAAGCTTTGGTAACACAGTCTAGTTCTGCTATTCCAGTTGTGCCATTATATATTTCGTTATTGTACAAAGTAATGAAAGCAAAAGGAATTCATGAAGGTACAATCGAGCAAATGCAACGTTTGTTTGCAGAGCGCTTGTATACTGCAAACGGAGAAGTTCCTTTGGACGAAAATGGACGTATCCGTATCGATGATTTAGAAATGCGCGAAGATGTACAAAAAGAAGTAGATGATTTATGGAAAATTGTAACTTCTGAGAACATCAAAGAAATTTCTGATATCAAAGGTTATCATGATGAATTCTTACAATTGTTTGGATTTAGTTTTGATGAAATCGATTATGATGCTGATACAAACGAATTGGTTTCAGTTCCAAGTATTGCAGAATAAGAAGATCATTTCAATAAAATAATACAAAACCTCGAAAATAATTTTCGAGGTTTTTTTTGTCTCAATAAAATAAGTAAAAAATAATTTTATTCGTATTTATTTAATTTATTGGATTTAGTTTTATTAAAATATGATTTAATTTTTATGAATAATTTAAAGTTGCGTTTTAATATTAATTTCTAATTATATTATTCGTAAATATTAAGTTTTTCTATAGAAATATATCCAAAAAAAATAAAATTTATTTTTCGAATTTTAAAAATATATCTGAAACACTTTACATTTCGTCAAGTTTTAATACATGTATTTTTATGTCAATTTGGAAAATTAAACCATTAGCGAAGTTAATAGAAGATTCGCAAGAAACGGAAGGTGGTTTAAAAAGATCTCTCTCTTCGGGAGCCTTAGTTGCTTTGGGTATTGGCGCTATCATCGGTGCTGGATTATTTAGTTTAACAGGTATTGCAGCGGCAGATCATGCAGGTCCCGCAGTCACTTTATCGTTTGTTTTAGCCGCAGTTGGTTGTGCTTTTGCAGGACTTTGCTATGCCGAATTTGCTTCAATGATTCCAGTTGCTGGAAGTGCTTATACGTATTCTTACGCAACAATGGGAGAGTTTATTGCTTGGATTATCGGTTGGGATTTGGTGTTAGAATATGCTTTGGCAGCGGCAACTGTAAGTGTGAGTTGGTCGGCTTACGTCGATAAATTTTTGCAAGGAATTAATATTCATTTACCTCAAGAATTGTTGCACGCTCCAGCCGATGGCGGAATGGTTAATTTACCTGCAATCTTTATTGTATGTCTACTTTCTTTAGTGTTAATGAGAGGTACAAAAGAATCTGCAATTATCAACAATATTCTTGTAATTTTAAAAGTAAGTGTCGTAATTGTTTTTATCATTTTGGGTTGGAGTCATATCAATCCAGAAAATCATATTCCATTTATTCCTAAAAATATTCCAGGAACTCAATTCGGAGGAATGCCAGGAATTGCAGCAGGAGCAGCAGTTGTTTTCTTTGCTTTTGTTGGATTTGATGCGGTTTCTACTGCGGCACAAGAAGCTAAAAATCCACAGAAAGGAATGCCGATTGGTATTTTGGGATCGTTGGTTATTTGTACCATTTTGTACGTATTATTTTCGTGGGTAATGACAGGTTTGGTACCATACGAAACCTTTAAGGGGGATGCGTCACCAGCAGCGACAGCATTTGCAGTAACAGGTTATACATTTTTACAAAGTGTATTGATTTTAGCAATTATCGCAGGCTATACATCGGTTATATTAGTGATGTTATTAGGACAAAGTCGCGTATTTTATAGCATGAGTAATGACGGATTGTTACCTTCTTTCTTTTCAGATGTACACAAAAAGTTTCGTACACCTTGGAAAACCAATGTATTCTTTTTAGTCTTTGTGAGCATTTTTGCTGGTTTTGTACCAATCAAAGATTTAGGTCATATGGTAAGTATCGGAACTTTATTTGCCTTTACTTTAGTTTGTATTGGAATTATTGTGATGCGTAAAAAAATGCCAAATGCCGAACGTAAATTTAAAGTTCCATTTGTTCCATTTGTTCCAATTTTGGGAATTATTGTTTGTGTTTATTTAATGACTTCATTAACAATGGAAAGTTGGTGGCGACTTTTGATTTGGTTAGTAATCGGAATTTGTATTTACTTTTTCTACGGAAAACAACATAGTAAGGTTGATGGTTAGAAAATCATCATTTTGAGTTTTTTAGAAATCCTTTGTCTTTTTAGACGAAGGATTTTTTTACAATTGATAAATATAAAAACTCTAGAGATGGTTTGAAATTTTATTACATACTAGAAAAACATGCTTATTATTAAAATTAACTAAATAATTATTTCAAATCTATATGCATAAAAACAATACCTTCGTTGTTCACAAGTAATAAGAATGCATTCAATTTTAATCATAGACGATGAAACAAAAATCAGAACTCTCCTAGCTCGAATTCTCGAATTAGAAGGTTTTGAAATACATCAAGCTGAAGATTTAAAATCAGGCCTTAAGAAAATTAAAACACTTTCTCCTGAGGTTGTTTTATGTGATGTAAAATTACCTGATGGTAATGGTGTTGAGTTTGCAAAAGAAGTCAAAGAAAAATTTCCTTTGATAGAAATTATTCTGCTTACAGCTTACGGAAATATTCCTGACGGCGTTCAAGCCATTAAAAACGGAGCATTTGATTATATTACAAAAGGGGATGATAACAATCGTATTTTACCTTTGTTGTATAGAGCTTTGGATCGTGTGAAATATAATAAAGAGAATGAAATTTCTCAAGAAACAACATCAACAAAATTAGACAGTAATTTATTATTGGGTAAATCTCCAATTTTTGAACAAGCTTTACAATTAGCTCAAAAAGTTGCACCAACGAATGCTACCGTTCTTTTAACTGGAGAAACAGGAACTGGAAAAGAAGTTTTTGCAACAGCTATACATCAATCAAGTTTGAGAAAAAACCAAAATTTTGTTGCAATTAATTGTTCGGCTTTTAGTAAAGACTTATTAGAAAGTGAATTATTTGGTCATAAAGCAGGTGCATTTACAGGCGCAATGAAAGATCAGAAAGGTTTGTTTGAAGAAGCACATTTAGGAACTATTTTTTTAGATGAAATTGGCGAAATGGCCTTGGATTTACAAGCAAAATTGTTGCGAGTTTTAGAATCAGGTGAGTTTATTAAAATCGGCGAAACAAAACCTACAAAAGTTGATGTACGAATTATTGCAGCCACTAACCGAAATTTGGAAAAGGAAATTGCAAACGGAACATTTCGAGAAGATTTATTTTATCGAATTTCTGTGTTTCATATCGAGTTACCTTCTTTACGTGAACGCGTTTCGGATATCGAACTAATCGTGAATCAGTTTATAAAACACTTCAATCAATATTATCAAAAAAATATAAAATCTATTAATCAAGAAGCTTTACTTTTTCTTAAAAAATATTCGTGGCCGGGAAATATTCGTGAATTAAAAAATACGATCGAACGTGCTATTATTTTGTCGGAAAATGAAGAACTTTCTACAAATGATTTTCCTTCATTTATTCAAACAAGCGAAATTGATCAGAACGAAAATTCATTAGAATTAGCTTTAATGGAAAAAAAACATATTCAGAAAGTTTTAAAATTTACAAAAGGTAACAAAACAAAAACGGCAGAATTATTAGGTATTGGCCTAACAACGCTTTATCGAAAAATAGCCGAATATGAACTGAATTAAAATAAAATACTTTATCATAATGAAAATAAACCCTTCCATTTTGGAAGGGTTTTTTATTTGAGTAAAAATCTATAAAAACATAACGTATTGATTTTGTTTTGTCTAATTAATTCTAATTGCTTTGGCATTTTGATTGGCTTATGTAGAGAAATTTAAAAATCTACAAAATGAAAATGAAACAAACGATTTCATTAGATGAAGTCAAAGAACTTAAAAGTAAAGTACTGCAAAACATTTTAGATAATAATCCAGCACGTGTAAAACAGCTATGTTATAGTGTAGGAAAATTGTTTTCAAAAACAAATGATTTGGGTAAAACATACATCAATAATCTGTTTATACTACCCGTTACTTTGATGATTGAAGCGGATTTCAAAAACCGAAAACAATTTTTGAATTTGTTTCCAATGAATTTGAAATCAGAATATGTTAAACAAATTTATCATTCAGGAATATGATAACAATTGTATTACTATTAGCTGGGATTTTATGTTTTGGAGTATTCTTCAAATCCATTGACTTTTTTGATAATATCTAATCCATTCATTATGATTTTCTTATTAATCATCGCCATTGCCTTGTTTGTATACTTGGTATATGTGCTATTAAAACCCGAAAAATTTTAAACTTAATTATTCGTAAAAATGAATTCAGAAATATTTGGCGTTATCGTACAATTTTTAGTTGCGATCGCTCTTTCCATTCCGTTAGGAAATTATATTGCACGTGTTTATCTCAATAAACCAACTTTTTTAGACCGATTAATTTCCCCAATAGAAAAGTTGTTATTCAAAATATCAGGTATCAATTCGGAGGAACAGATGAATTGGAAACAACATTTAAGTGCATTATTAACGATTAACTTGATTTGGTTTATCATTGGATTTATCCTATTAATGACACAAGGTCTGTTGCCTTTTAATCCAGATAAAAATCCAAGTATGAGTCCTGATTTGGCTTTCAATACGATTATTTCGTTTGTAGTGAATTGTAATTTACAACACTATTCAGGAGAAACAGGCGTAAGTTATTTAGCGCAATTATGGCTGATGTTTTTACAATTTGTGAGTGCAGCAACCGGTATGGCAGCAGCAGTTACATTATTTGAAGCCTTTCGACAAAAAACAACGACAACTTTAGGTAATTTTTATACTTATTTCATCAAATCGATTACGCGTATTTTATTGCCATTATGTGTAATTGTATCATCAATCTTAATTTTTCAAGGAACTCCAATGACATTTGAAGGAAAAGATGAAATGATGACTTTAGAAGGAAATAAAGTGGAAGTTTCTCGAGGACCTGCAGCAGCTTTTATAGCCATAAAACATTTAGGAACAAATGGCGGAGGATTCTTTGGTACCAACTCTGCACACCCATTCGAAAATCCAACATATATAAGTAATATGACGGAAATGATTGCACAAATGCTGATTCCGTTGGCGATGTTATTTGCATTTGGCGTTTATACTAATCGCAGAAAATTTGCTTGGATGATGTTTGGTGTCATGACTGTTGGCTTTCTATGTTTAACGATTCCGAATGTTTACATGGAATCGCAAGGAAATCCAATGATTGAAAGACTCGGTATTGATAATTCATTAGGTGCAATGGAAGGTAAAGAAGTTCGAATTGGTTCTGCCGCTTCAGGATTTTGGAGCATCGCAACAACCGTTATTTCTACAGGTTCAGTCAATTCTATGCACGATAGTACAATGCCATTATCTGGGATGAATGAACTGTTAGCTATGATGATCAACAGTGTTTATGGAGGTGTAGGAGTTGGTATTTTAAACTTCTTTGTATTTGTAATTTTAGCGGTATTTATTAGTGGATTGATGGTTGGTAGAACACCTGAAATTTTTGGAAAAAAAATAGAAGCCAAAGAAATGAAAATCGCCATGATGATTACCCTTTTACATCCATTCTTGATTTTAGTAGGAACAGCTTTGGCTGCTGGAATACCAAGTGAAACACTATCAACCTTAAACAACTCCTCGTATCATGGATTTAGTGAAATGTTATATGAATTTACTTCATCTGCTGCAAACAACGGTTCTGGTTTTGAAGGATTAGGAGACAACACTCCATTTTGGAATATTGCAACTGGTTTTGTATTAATTTTAGGACGATTCTTACCTATAATTGGTCCTGTTGCAATTGCTGGATTATTAGCAAAAAAACATTTTGTTCCAGAAGGTTCAGGAACTTTAGCAACCGATACAGCAACTTTTGGAAGTATTGTTTTTGCCATCATCTTAATTGTTGCAGCCTTAGCATTTTTTCCAGCTTTAACCTTAGGTCCCATTGCTGATTATTTTTCAACTCCAAAATTTTAGAAAATGACACGAGAAAATAAAACCAATTTATTTGAAAAAACATTGGTACAAACAGCCTTCAAAGAAGCTTTCATCAAACTAAATCCAGCAACTTTATATAAAAACCCTGTCATGTTTGCTGTAGAAATTGGTACTGCAATTATGTTAGGAGTTTGCTTTTGGATTCTTTTAGGTGAAACATCTCAAGGTAGTTTTGGGTATAATTTTTCAATTTTCATCTTACTTCTTTTTACATTATTATTTGCCAATTTTGCTGAAGCAATTGCTGAAGCAAGAGGAAAAGCTCAAGCTGATAGTTTACGTAAAACGCGAGAAGAAACGCCTGCTAAATTAGAAAATGGTGAAATCATTTCGTCTTCTGCTCTAATCAAAGATATGATTTTTATCTGTGAAGCTGGAGATATAATTCCAACCGATGGTGAAATTATAGAAGGTTTAGCAACGATCGACGAAAGTGCTATTACAGGAGAAAGTGCACCTGTAATTCGTGAAGCTGGAGGCGATAAAAGTTCGGTTACTGGAGGAACAAAAGTTCTTTCGGATCGAATTAAAGTCAAAGTTACGACACAACCAGGAGAAAGTTTTTTAGATAAAATGATTGCATTAGTTGAAGGTGCAAATCGTCAGAAATCTCCAAATGAAATTGCTTTAACCATTTTATTAGCTGCTTTTACATTAGTATTTGTCATTGTTATGGTTACCCTAAAACCTTTCGCTGATTATGCAAATGTTCCCATTACCATTGGCGCTTTAATCTCATTATTTGTATGTTTAATTCCAACCACTATTGGAGGTTTATTATCCGCAATCGGAATTGCTGGAATGGATAGAGCTTTACACGCAAATGTCATTACAAAAAGTGGAAAAGCAGTAGAAACAGCAGGCGATATAGATGTTTTATTATTGGATAAAACAGGAACCATTACAATAGGGAATCGTAAAGCAACAGCTTTATATCCTGCAATTGGAATAGAAATGGAAACTTTAGAAAAAGCAGTAGTACTTAGTTCGATGAGTGATGAAACACCAGAAGGAAAATCAATTATAGAATTAGTTCAAATAGATCCATTAAAATACGCAATTCAACATCCTATTTTTATCAATTTTAGCGCAGAAACACGTTGTTCAGGAATTGATTTTGATCAAATTCGTATTCGAAAAGGAGCTCTAGATGCTATCAAAAAATTGGTTGAAAATGCTGGAAATGCTTTTCCAAACGAAATTCAAATGAGAGCCAATGAAATTGCTCAAAATGGAGGAACACCTTTAGTTGTTTCTCAAAATGAACAAGTTTTAGGAGTTATCGAATTACAAGACATTATCAAACCTGGAATTCAAGAACGCTTTGCTCGGTTAAGTAAAATGGGAATCAAAACGGTTATGGTAACAGGTGATAATCCTATGACTGCAAAATTTATAGCAGAAAAAGCAGGTGTAGATGATTTTATTGCGGAAGCAAAGCCGGAAGATAAAATGAATTACATCAAAAAAGAACAAACCGAAGGTCGTTTGGTTGCTATGATGGGCGATGGTACAAATGACGCTCCTGCTCTAGCGCAAGCTAATGTTGGTGTAGCCATGAATAGCGGTACGCAAGCAGCAAAAGAAGCCGGAAATATGGTAGATTTAGATAATGATCCAACCAAATTAATTGAAGTTGTTGAAATTGGAAAACAATTATTAATGACACGCGGAACTTTAACAACCTTTAGTATTGCAAATGATGTCGCAAAATATTTTGCCATCATACCTGCTTTGTTCATTACCGCAATTCCAGCCTTACAAGGATTGAATATCATGAATTTACATAGTCCCGAAACCGCTATTTTATCGGCTGTTATTTTCAATGCCATTATTATTCCTTTCTTGATTCCTTTAGCTTTAAAAGGTGTTCCATACAAACCAATTGGAGCAAGTGCACTTTTGAGAAGAAATTTACTGATTTATGGAATTGGAGGAATCATCGTTCCATTTATCGGGATAAAACTAATCGACATCTTTATTTCCATATTTTTTTAATTAATGTAATGAGCTGTTTTGAAGGAGTTCAATATTCTATTAATAAATTCAAAACAGCAATTTTTAAAACTAATACAAAATGAAACAAAATAGTATAAAAGCAATTTTACTAACATTTAGCTTAATGCTCCTTTTAATGGTATTATATCCGTTAGCTATGTGGGGAATTGCCCAACTTTCTCCAAATCAAGGAAAAAGTTTTTTAGTTGCCGATAAAAACAATCAGCACTATTACGAAAATATTGGACAATCGTTTTCAAAAGATCATTATTTCTGGGGGCGACCATCTGCTGTAGATTACAATGCAGCAGGTTCTGGCGCAAGTAACAAAGGATCAAATAATGAAGAATATTTGCAAGAAGTTGAAAAACGCTTAAATGATTTTCTTCAAAAAAATCCAACGGCAAAAAAAGAAGACGTTCCTGTAGATTTAATTACGGCTAGTGGAAGTGGTTTAGATCCTAATATTTCAGTTCAAGGAGCAATTGTGCAAGTTGATCGAATTACAAAAGCACGAGGTTTAGATCCCGAAAAAGTAAAAGAATTGATTGATAACCAAATTGAAAAACCTTTATTAGGAAGTTTAGGTCCTGATAAAATCAATGTCTTAAAACTGAATATCGAATTGGATAAATTATCGAAATAATGAAAAAAATACTTGCTTTTGGTTCTTTTATTTTGGGTTTAAATATTCAAGCTCAAAACGATTCTATTCAGAAATTAAAACTTTCTGGTTATGCAGAAGTTTATTATACCTACGATTTTAATCAACCAAAAAACAATCAGCTTCCTAATTATTTGTATTCGTTTAATCGACACAATGAGGCGAATTTAAACTTCGGAACAATTCAATTGCAATACACTGATGAACGAGTTCGAGGAAATCTTGCTTTAATGGCAGGAACTTATACGCAATCAAATCTTGCTGCAGAACCTGATGGTTTAAGAAATATTTACGAAGCAAATATCGGTGTCAAACTTTCAAAGAATAAAAACTTGTGGATAGATGCAGGTATTATGCCTTCTCACATTGGATTTGAAAGTGCGATTGGTGCTAATGTTGCAACACTTACACGAAGTATTCAGGCAGAGAATTCACCGTATTTTTCAACTGGTGTTAAGCTGAGTTATATTTCGCCAAATAACAAATGGGCAATGAGTTTGCATTATTTAAATGGTTGGCAACGTATCAAGCGTCTTGATGGTAATTCTACACCAGCTTTTGGACATCAAATTACTTACACACCAAATGAAAAATTTTCGATCAACAGCAGCTCGTTTATTGGTAGCGATACTCCTGATTCTTTGCGTCAAATGCGTTATTTTCATCATCTTTATGCTGTTTTTAAACCTATTAAAAAGCTTTCAATAACCGCAGGTTTTGATATTGGTGCACAACAAAAATCGAAAGGATCAGACAGTTATAATATTTGGTACAGTCCTATTTTAGTTGGGCAATATACATTCAATGAAAAATGGTCTGCAACTGCACGTGCCGAATATTATGCTGATGAGAAAGGTGTAATAATCTCAACTGATTCACAGAATGGTTTCAAAACAGTTGGCTTTTCTTTGAATTTAGATCATTATTTTACAAATAATTTGATGTGGAGAACAGAAATTAGAAATTTTTCGAGTAAAGATGATATCTATTTTCGAAATGATAAAAATGTATCAAATGAAACATTTTTCACAACTTCCTTAGCATTAAAATTATAAATGGAGAAAGAAACACAACATACAGCAGAAGACTTTCTTGCCTTGATTCGGAAATCGAAACGAGGCAAGTTTAAGGTATATATTGGAATGTGCGCTGGCGTTGGAAAATCGTATCGTATGTTGCAAGAAGCACACGAATTGCAAAAAAATAAGATCGATGTAAAAATTGGATATATCGAAACCCATAAACGTGTCGAAACAGAAAATCTTGTTATAGGATTAACGATAATTCCACGAAAAATAATTTACTACAAAGGTAAATCTGTCGAAGAAATGGATTTGGAAGAAATTTTAAGACAAAGACCCGAAATTGTTATTGTGGATGAATTGGCACATTCTAATGTTTTTGGAAGCAAACATGCAAAACGTTGGCAAGATGTTATTGAAATTTTAGATGCTGGTATCAATGTTATTTCTGCTGTAAATATTCAACATTTAGAAAGTTTGAATAATAGTATTTCTGAAATTACAACAATTGACGTTTCGGAAAGAATTCCTGATATAATTTTGGAACAAGCAGATGAAATTGTAAATATAGATTTAACCGCAGATGATTTAATTGAACGATTAAAAACAGGAAAAATTTACCCGAAAGATAAAATTCAAACGGCTTTAAACAACTTTTTTATTCCTTCAAATATTTTACAATTGCGTGAATTAGCTTTAAAAGAAGTTGCTTCACATGTAGAAAAAAAGGTTGAAACCGAATATGTATCATCTGTTTATGCAAAACCGTCGCGTTTTTTGGCATGCATTAGTAGCAATGATAAAAATGCCAAAACTGTTATTCGAAAAACCGCTCGTTTGGCTGGATATTATAATTCACGTTGGTTTGTATTGTACGTAGAAACGCCAAAAGAACATCCTAATAAAATTGCTTTGGACAAACAACGACATCTCATCAATAATTTAAAATTAGCTACAGAATTAGGTGCTGAAATTATTAAAGTAAAGAATCAACGAGTTTCTACAGCTATCATTCAACAAATTGAATTGCGTAATATTACCACTGTTTGCTTGGGAAAACCAAAGTTAAATTTAATCCAGATTATTTTGGCTACGAATGTATTTAATCAATTACTAAAAAAACTATCTTCGTTACATGTTGATGTGATTATTTTATCAAAATGAGAATTAAAACTAAACTTCGCTTAGGATTAGGCTTGCTGTTTTTATTGATTGTATTATTGGCAGCTGTAGCAACTAGGTCTATTTATTCATTGAAAAATGATACACAAAATATTTTGCATGATAATTACAACTCGTTGATTTATGCAAAAAGTATGATGCGAAATTTAAATGATGCGGAAAACTTTAATTCCAAATCGTTTGAAAAGCAATTAGCAAATCAAGAATTAAACGCAACAGAACAAGGTGAAAAAGAATTGAATCAACAGATTCGAGATAAATTTGATGCTTATAAAGAAGGAAATCATTCTCCAGAACTATTAAAAGATGTTAGAATTTCGCTTTTAGAAATGATGGAAATGAATATGCAAGCCATAGAAATTAAAAGTGAATTTGCTGAAAAGACCGCTAATCAAGCCATTTTATTAATCATTTTCACAGGTATCGCATGTATTTTTATAGCCTTTAATTCTTTGATTAAAATTCCGTCTAATATTGCAAATCCTATTCAGAAATTAACGAATAGTATCAAGGAAATTGCTTCAAATAATTACAAAGAGCGTGTCTATTTAGACAAAAAAGATGAGTTTGGCGATTTAGCGCAATCTTTTAACACCATGGCTTCTAAATTAGAAGAATACAACGAAAGTCATTTAGCAACTATTCTTAAACAAAAAACAAGAATGGAAACGCTGATTAATAATATGCACGATGTTGTAATTGGTTTGGATGAACAAATGCAAGTAATTTTCGCGAATAATGAAGCTGTAAAAGTAACAGGATTATCTGCTAAACAAATGGTAAATAAGGCAGGTAAAGATTTGGCTTTGCACAATGATTTGATTCGATTGTTATTGCAAAATATCGAAACAGAAATTATAAAAGACGAAAAACCTTTGCAAATTGTAGTGGATGAAAAAGAACAATTTTTTACCAAAGAAATTTTTCATATCGAAATAATTCCAACAGGAGAAACGATAAAACAAGTTGTTGGGCATGTGATCATTCTTAGAAACATTACCGAATTTAAAGAACTAGATGCAGCCAAAACACGATTTATTGCTACAGTTTCGCATGAATTTAAAACGCCTATTTCATCTATGGAAATGAGTTTGCAATTGCTTCGAAATAAGCAAATAGGAACATTAAACGAAGAACAAAATGATTTGGTGACTAGTATTGACGATGATGTACATCGTTTATTGCGAATAACAAAAGAACTTCTTAACTTAACACAGATAGAAAGTGGTACAATTCAAATGAATAAAACAGAAGTTTTCCCAATCGAAATTGTAGAAAATGCAGTTAAAGCCAACCAAACTTTAGCTGAACAAAAGCATTTAATCATAGAAACGAATATTCCAAATCATTTAGAATCTATAAAAGTTGATCTTGAAAAAACGGCTTGGGTTTTATCAAATCTAATCTCAAATGCAATACATTATTCTCACGAAAATGCTCAAATTTGGATTACTATTGAACAAACAACAACCGAAACATCCTTCAAAGTTAAAGACGAAGGAATTGGGATTCCAACTGAATTTTTACCCAAAGTTTTCGACCGCTATTTTCGTGTACCAGGCACTCACAAAGAAGGTACAGGTTTGGGCTTGGCTATTAGCAAAGAATTTATCGAAGCTCAAAAAGGAACACTAGATGTATTTAGCGAATATGGCGTTGGAAGCGAATTCGTGATGAGGTTATCACAAAAAGAATATTCATAAAATCTATTCTTTGAGTTATAAAAACAAAAAAGCTTGAACCAGTGTTCAAGCTTTTCGCGGAGAGTGAGGGATTCGAACCCCCGGAGGTGTGACCCTCAACAGTTTTCAAGACTGCCGCATTCGACCACTCTGCCAACTCTCCAATAACGCAGTTTATTGCGGTATTGCGAGTGCAAATATAGAACGCTTTTTCGAATTTGCAAATAAAACTTTTTAACAATTATTTTACGAAAACGTTTTCGTAAGATGAAATTCAATTCAAATAAAACAATAAAATTATGGTTAATAGTTATTTATTAGTGTTCTTAAAATTTAAAATTTCTCACTAAAAATTTATTTTTTTTCTATATTTTAGTATTATTCGTAGGAATAGTTACTTTTTTATGACAATAATTAGTTTTTGTAAAAAAAATGTACGAAATCGTTATAATTGTTTACTTTTGCCAAGAATTAAGTAAAAAAACACAAATAAACATTTTCTAAAATGAACCACTCTTCTTATGATCAGCAACTCGCATCTTTCAATGAAATGAGCAAAAAGGTTGTAGAATTCATTAAAATTGTTTCAGATTTATGGTATGATCAATCTGTTGAATTGGTAATTTTCCGTAATCAATTAGTTGATAAAAACGTTAGTGACATCGTAAATCTACATCAGTATGCTGAGGAATTTGTAGAAAAAAAGATTGCTATCGACGATACATTAGCGATTGCTAAAGCTATTTCTGAAGCTAAATTACCAGCTTCTAGACTTGATGTTGGAAAATTAGCTAAAGAATATATTTCTGGGAATTACGCTTCGGCAGAAGCTTTCGTTGAAGAGAAATTAGGTGCAAGCAAAAATGTAAAAAGTGTTGAACCAAAAGACGTTGTTTTATACGGTTTTGGTCGTATCGGACGTTTATTAGCTCGTGAGTTGGCTTCTCAAATGGGAAAAGGTCAACAATTAAGATTACGCGCTGTTGTAACACGTGATAAAAACGATCCTGTTTTGTTAGAAAAAAGAGCTTCTTTGTTACGTCATGATTCTGTTCATGGTGATTTTGATGGAAACGTTGTAGCTGATCACGACAATAATGCGTTAATCATCAACGGAGTTTCTGTTTACATGATTTCTGCAGCGCAGCCAGAAGATATTGATTATACTACTTACGGAATTAATAATGCTTTGATTATTGATAACACAGGTGTTTTTAAAGATGAAGAGGCTTTATCTCGTCATTTGAAATCTGTTGGTGCAGACAAAGTTTTATTAACAGCACCAGGAAAAGGTGTTCCGAATATTGTTTACGGTGTTAATCATGAAGAATATAGCCCAGAAAATGTAAATATTTTCTCAGCTGCTTCTTGTACAACAAATGCAATTACACCAATTTTAAAAGTTGTTGAAGATAATTTAGGTGTTGTAAAAGGACATTTAGAAACAATACATGCGTATACAAACGATCAAAATTTGGTTGATAATATGCACAAAAAATACCGTCGTGGACGTGCTGCTGCGTTAAATATGGTTATTACAGAAACTGGTGCCGGTAGTGCTGTAGCGAAAGCTTTACCTAGTTTAGGAGGTAAATTAACATCTAATGCAATTCGCGTACCTGTTCCAAATGGATCATTAGTTGTGTTAAATTTGGAAGTTGATAAAAATACTTCTGTAGAGGATGTAAATAACATTATGAAAAGTGCAGCTTTAAATGGAGAATTGGTAGAACAGATTAAATATTCGTTGAACAACGAATTAGTTTCTTCGGATATCGTTGGAACTACTGCTCCTTCTATTTTTGATAGTAATGCAACAATTGTTTCTGCAGATGGTAAAAATGTTGTGATGTACGTTTGGTACGATAACGAATATGGATATAGCCACCAAGTAATGCGTTTAGCGAAACATATTGCAGGTGTTAGAAGATATACATACTATTAATAGTATTTTTTCCCTTTATTTAAAATTAATCCACTAGCTTTTTTAGTTAGTGGATTTTTTTTGTAACCTATTCGTTTAAAAATAGCTAAATAAATTAATTGTTTTATTTTTGTTAATATTATATTAATGTTGATTATAAAAATTAACACTATTTTTGAACAACTAAAAAAAACATTTTATTTATGAAAAAATTTTACTTTAGATCATCCTTGCTAACTTTATTGTTATCAGGATTTGCTTTTGGGCAAGTAACTTTACCTTCGGGAGGTAGTTATACAGAAAACTTTGATTTAATTGAAACTGATTTACCTAATGGTTGGACTGTTAATACAGGTACTTCAAATACTTCTAATGGGGTAAACGTAATATTTAATAAAGAAAAAATTGTTTGGAACAATACAAATGGTGCTTTCAAAAATTTCGCATCAGCGAATGGTTTAACAGCTAGTGCTTCAACAAATGTACAAAATGCAAGTACAGATAGAAGTTTAGGAGTTAGGCAAACAGGGTCATTTGGAACTACAAACGGAACTTCATTTGTTTTTCAGATAGCAAATACTGAAAATAAATCTAATTTTAAATTAAATTTTAAATTACAATCTTTAGATAGTTCATCTCCAAGAATAACGACTTGGAAAGTGGAATATAGTGTTGGAAATACATTAAACTTTGTTGCTTTACAAACTTTACCAGCTACATTAACAACAGGTGATTCAAAATTTACAAATCAATCGGTTGACGTTACATTACCTGCTGATATTGATAACCAATCTGGAAATGTTTGGATAAGAATAACAACTACTGGAGACGCTTCTGGTAAAAATAATAGAGCATCAACAGCTATTGATGATTTCAACTTAACGTGGGATGAAGCTTCTTCTAACTCTACAACATGGGACGGAACTGCATGGTCTAACGGAACACCAGATCTAACAAAAGAAGTTATTTTACATGCAACTCCAACAGAAAGTTTTTCTGCGAAGAAATTAACAGTTGAGAGAGATATGATTATTCCTGCAGGAATTACAATTACTGTAGAAAATGAAGTTGTCAATAAAAATGATGTAACATTTAGATTCAGACACGGTGCTTATTTGATTCAAAATAATAATAGCGCAGTAAATGAAGGTCCTGCAATGTTTGATAGATCATCAACACCTATTTACCGTTTAGAAAATTTAATGTGGTCTTCACCAGTTATTAATCAAAATATTTTCGAAATTTCTCCAAATACTTTAACAAATCGTTTTGCAAGATTTTTAGAATCAACAAATGATTGGACAGAGAATGTAACAGCTGCAGATAATTTTAAAGTAGGAGAATTAATTTCTTTTAGAGCTCCTAATAATTATAATAATTATGGAGAAGGTGAAGCTCAGGTATTTGATAGTTCATTTAGAGGTCAATTATTTAATGGAGAAGTAATGATTCCTGTAACTAAAGCTTCTAAAGGAAATAATGCAGTAGGAAACCCTTATGCATCACCACTTAGTTTAGATGCTTTAATTGCTGCTAATACATCAGTAGGGATAAACTCTGTTTATGTTTGGACGCATTCTAAACCAATTGTAGATGGAGCATATCAAGGTTCTAACTGGGCTATTTATAATGGAACAGGATGGAATGATAATAGTGTAACTTCTCAAAATATTGATATTGCACAAGGATTTATAGTAAAAGTAGCAAACGCTGGTAATTTAGTACTTAATAATGCGATGCGTACCTCAGCTAATGGTCCAGTTTATTACAAAGAACAAAAAGATAGATATTGGTTAAGTTTATCAAATAATCAAGGTAAAATAAATTCTTCTTTAATAGGGTATGTAAATGGATCGACAAATAAATTTGATCAAAATTTTGATGCTAAACCATTTGATAATAAATCTGAAGGATTATATTCTGTTTTGAACAATGATTTATTTGTAATTCAAGGACGTGGAGATTTTAATAACGAAGATTCTTTTGATTTAACTTTCAATGTTAAAAAAGCAGGAACTTATCAAATTAATTTAGAACAATTTGAAGGTGTTTTCGAAAATCAAAATATCTATTTGGTAGACAAAAAATTAGATAAAGTATTTAATTTAAACGAATTAAAATCTTATTCTTTTGATACAGAAGCAGGTGAAATTAATGATCGTTTCTCTATAAATTATCAAAATAAAACATTATCTACGAATGATTTATCTAAAAAAGGATTGGTAGTTTATGCTCAAAATAAACAAATTACAATTTCATCTAAAGAATCAATTAAATCAATAAAATTAGTTGATATTTCAGGAAGACAGTTACAAAATATTCAAAACATAAATACAAAAAATTATGTAATCAATTTGAATGTAAATCCTCAAGTTGTTGTAGTTGTTGTAGAGAATACAAATGGTACAATTGAATCTAGAAAAGTAATTTTAAAATAATTAACGTATGAAAAATATAAAAAAAATAACTTTATTATTTTGTTTGATGTCTACTGTGACTTTTGCAAATACTGAAGAAGGTGGAATTCGTTTTTTTGAAAGTAATAACACTACTCAAAAAGCTGATAATACAGATGATCCAAATGGTCCTAGTACAGATCCAGATCCAACTCCAATAAATGATTATTTTCCTTTATTGGTAATTGGAGCAGGTTTAGTTGCTTTACGTTACAGAAAACAGTTATTAAAAAACTAATTTCTAAATTATATCAAAAAAGAAAGCTTCTCAATTTTTGAGAAGCTTTTCTTTATTTTATCTGTTCCAAACTATTCGCAATTGCTTTATACAAGACTTCCCCCATTCTTTCACAATTTTCGTAAGATTGATCTTTATAAAACTTTGCAAAACCAGTTCGTAATTGTGCAATATTTTCTGGTTTAGAAATATGATCATTTTTCATAATTTTCATTAAATCACGAAAACGTTTCGAACTATTCGAAATTCTTTTCGAAATCAAGGATTTTACTTCTTTTCTATATTGATCGACAGAATTTGGTTTCAAACGATTATTCACCAAATCAACCATAATTTTATTTTCCTTAAAATACTGTGGTCGATAAATTTTTAAATTTCCTTCATAGCATTGTTGATCAAAATCTATTGGTCGAATTCTATAAATAACTTGATCAAAATCGTGAATTGGAATCACCACATAATTATAGGATCTCATATCCCCCAAAAGACCTATAAAACAACGTTCATTGAACTTTACAAACTCTTTTGCAATCTGATTTTTCTCTAAATCATTACATTTATCCAAATAATTTTTGATAAAAACATCACCTGGAATTCCTAAAATATGCTCTTCAATCAATGTATTTTTGTAGACCAAAAAATTGATTCGGTGAGGCGATAAAATATCTTCTAATTCTAAACCATAAATACGCGAAGCATCTGCTTTTTTAATGTAAAAATTGGTATAATTATCATTCAAAATATTACGAACCCGAATACGAAAAGGTTTCGAATTTCCGAATGTACAATAATCAATAGAATCAACAACAAGATAAGGCAAAGACTCCTCATCTCCGTCTGAATGTAAGTAAGTATAAATTCTGTTTAGGCTATCTTGTATTTCCTGATGTTCCGAGTCTGTATAATAAACACCCAACCAATGCGTGTCATTCCCTTCCTTATCTTCCAACGCTACACAACCCGAAAAACGCATCAAATCATCATATTCTATACTCGCTTTTGTTGTGCGATGATATTTCTCTAAATAATGATTCAATTCGTCACTCACAGGATAAATAGGCTTTCTAAACTCTATTTTTACATCTTTCATTTCATGCTTATTAGTCTATACGAAGATAGGTCTAAATTTATTTTTTAAAATTGTTTATTGGATTAATATTTGCTAAATTCAAGCATAATCTAAATCTAAATAAAATGAATATTCAGGTCAGAAATTTGACTCTTGAAGATTATAGTGATTTGACTGAATCTACAAAAGAAGCCTATCACAATCAGCTTGGAACTTGGACTGTCGACGAAATTAAAGAATTATTAGCTATTTTTCCGCAAGGTCAACTCTGTGTTGAAGTGGATGGAAAAGTTGTTGCTTCGGCATTGAGTATTGTGGTTAATTCGAAAAAAACGAATATCGAATCGAATTATGATACGATAACATCTAATGGTAAATTTTTAAAACATGATCCAGAAGGTGATGTAATGTATGGAATTGAAGTTTTTGTTCATCCAAATTATCGTCAATTGCGCTTGGGAAGACGTTTGTACGACGAACGTAAAGCCCTTTGCGAAGAAATGAATTTAAAATCAATTGTTGCAGGAGGTCGTATTCCAAATTATCATAAATATTCGCAAGAATTATCTCCTAGACAATATATAGAAAAAGTAAAAAGTAAAGAAATTTATGATTCAACTTTAGCTTTTCAGATTTCGAATGATTTTAATGTCAAAAAAATCTTGAAAAATTATCTGAAAGACGATAAAGAATCCTTAGAATATGCCACTTTATTAGAATGGAATAATATCTATTACGAACCTGAATTGAAATCTAATTCACCAACAAAACGTACTATTCGTCTTGGTTTGGTACAATGGCAGATGCGTTTGTTTAATGGTTTGCAAGATTTTTACGATCAAATTGAGTTTTTCGTAAGTGCGGTGAGCGACTATGGCTCTGACTTTATCATGTTTCCAGAGTTTTTCAATTCGCCATTGATGAGTCCGTATAATCACTTGAAAGAGATTGAGGCGATGCATCAATTAGCAACAATGACGGATGATATTGTAAAGAAAATTCAAGAATTTGCAATTACATATAATGTCAATATTATATCAGGTTCTATGCCGCATCTAAAGGAAGGAAAACTATATAATACATCATTTTTATGTCATCGTTCTGGGAAATTAGATTCGTATAGTAAAATACATATTACGCCAAACGAGTTCAAATATTACGCATTGAATGGAGGCGACGAAATAAAAGTTTTTGATACTGATTGCGGAAAAGTAGGTTTACTGATTTGTTATGATGTCGAATTCCCTGAATTGAGCCGAATTTTAGCCGATCAAGGTATGGAAATTTTATTTGTTCCGTTTATGACTGATACGCAAAATGGTTATACGCGAGTACGTAGTTGCGCGCAAGCTCGTGCAATTGAAAATGAGTGTTATGTGGCCATTGCGGGCTCTGTAGGGAATTTACCACGCGTAAATAATATGGATATTCAATATTCGCAATCGGCAGTTTTCACACCTTCAGACTTTTCTTTTCCAAACAATGGAGTCAAAGCAGAAGCAACTCCAAATACAGAAATGGTACTGATTTCAGATGTTGATCTTTATCTTCTAAAAGAGTTACATGAGTATGGAACTGTAAAAACGATGAAAGACAGACGCAAGGATTTGTATGAAGTAAAACTAATAAAATTATAAAAAAAACCTCCAATTTGGAGGTTTTGTTTTAGGTCTTATTCTCGTTGGTTAGACTCGAATAAGAGCATGCAATCTAACTTTTTTTTAAAGCATAGACCTTAGGTTCGGTTAAGTATCTGTACTAAATTTAGAATATTTTTTTATTAAGAACAAATATTTTTTTACAATAACATGAACTTTAACATATTTCAAATGTCTTTTATAAATCTAATTCGAAGATTTGAATAAACTTTTCATTGAAATTATTTGGAACAAATTGATTTAAATAGATTTTTTTTCCATCAATAGAAAAATTAGGAATTCCTGTCAATTCATTATTGATTTTTTGAACTTGATATAGTTGTTTAGATTTTTTTTCGGTTAAATCATTTAGATATATTTTGTCATCAACAAAGTAAATAGCACATTTTCCGTTTGGTGAAAGATTGAATGGAGAGGTAATCGAATTTTCTAAAAAAGAATATTGAATAATTTCATTCGAAACTAAATTTACACCAAATAATTGCGTTTTATCGAATTCATCTTCCATCAAAAAATAGATGATTTTTCCGTCTGGTGAAGAACGTAACCAATGTCTAAAATTGCTAATTCCATTTTGAGTAAAAGTGATTCGTTTTTGCGAAATACAGCTTGGCACATCTGGCAAAGTCGTTAAAGTTCCTTTTAAATCATCATTTTCATTAATCGTTATTTCATCTGGAATTTCAGCAACAAAAATTTCTGTTTTCAAATTACCTTTTTCATCACGCATATGTCCCTGAAATGCAATATTGTTTGTTGAGTTAATCCAACATTCATCAAAAGCTTTTTCGATTTCATCACTTCCATTTTTAGGATTTGTCACTACTTTCGAAACGATAATTGAGAACATTTCACCAGAATTATTTTCTAATGTTTCATCCAACTCAACCTCAACCTTTTTTGGAAACATCATTCCAACTACTCGCTGATCTTTTATGGTAGAATTTTGTTTAGATTCTTGTTCCAAGACATAATCGTTGTAGGTAAAACTAATCCAATTCTTTTCTTTTTTCCAAGAATGTGAATGTGTTCCTCCACGCAAAGCACCATTTGTAAAGGGAAAATTTATATTTCGGGCATCCATAAAAATAGGTTGATTTGGAAATTCTAAATCAATTGCAACACCTGTTCTTCTTGTTGGTGAATATGGATTTGCTTGATTTGCATTTCGAATACCATGTATAAAAATAACTTTATTCTCAATTTGCGAAAACGAGGCTGCACCTACACCAGGACCAAATTCTGTTTGACTATTTGTGGTATAGATAATTTCGGATTCGTAAGTTTTCGTGTGAAGTAAACAGATGGAAGAAGTCTCTCCTATTTTTGTATCATCATTACGTGTATCAAAAACAAGATAATTGCCATCAACCGATTGAATTTGATTATGATGAAGCGTATGTCCAAAATCATCATAAGTAAGTTGAATTGGATAATTTAGTTTCATAAAATGATTTAAACGTTTTTAATCGATAAATATTTTACAAAATGTTAAACTTATTGAATTTTAACACTTTGTATAGTATTTATTGAAATTATGTAAATTAATTTTCACCGGTTTAGATAAATTACAGATTATTTATTTTTTACAAACATAATTTTGTTCTCGTAAAGATAATTTTTTCTGTATAAAAATGAAGAGAGAATATGAAGAAGATATACTTCCTTTTAGGATTTGTACTGAGCGTTGGTATGCTTTACAGTCAAACTATAAATGTAATATTTAATGAAGATTTTGGAAAATCTACTACAAGAATTGGTTCGCAATATGTACCACAATCTGGAAACGATAATAATTTAGAGAAATTTGATAGTCACGGATCTAGTTTTTATCATTTGGCAGATCAATATTTTCAAGTAGCGCCCAATCCAAGTAAAACAAGTCGAGCTACATCAAACCAAGATATTTGGAATATTGATAACGGATATTACGCTGTAATTGCGCCAAAAAATATTTACGATTTTACAACTAATGCTCCTGATGGAAATAATTTCTGGAAAGGTAGTTGGTGGCAGAAAATTCAAAATCATACCGACTCTTCTGATGATGGCGCAGTCTTAGTCGTAAATGGAGGTAAAGTTTTGAATCAATATTATAGACGTGTTGTGGTTTTAGAACCAGGAAAAACGTATAAAATTTCAGCTTGGTTTTATGGTTCTGGAAGAAATAATGTTGGTGTAAATTTTGAAGCGCAGAATATTACAACAGAAGAAATTTTAGGATCTTCAAACAAAGATTTAGGCATAACTAATTTCTATGATGATTCTAATAATGTGATGAGATTAACAAACGCAAATAAATGGGAACAAAAATCTTGGAGTTTTAAAGTACCTGATAGTAAAACCTGTTCTACGATTGCAATTGCGTTGCGTAATAATGTAATAGCAGATGGAGGAAACGATTTTTACGTAGATGATATTGTACTTGAAGAAACAACTGATGAGGCAAATGTAATTGATTGTTCGGATAGCCCAGAAATCGATGCTGTTATAAAAGCGAATGACGATTCTTTTATTGTAACTTCTACAAATCGTACGTTTAATATTATTTCTAATGACACTTATAATGAAGAATTAGACAAAATAATATTATCTGGAACTAATAAAAACACAACAATTGCAACAATTGATAACTGGCCTGAAGGAATTACGTTAAATCCAGAAACTGGAGAAATTACAGTAGCAGAAGGAGCAACTATTCCCACAGAACCTTTGCGTTATCAAGTATGTAATACTTTAGGTGTGTGTTCGACAGCGCTTATAACGTTGAAATTCTCTTTTGATACGACAACATGTACTCAAAATCCTATAATTGGAACTCCAAAAGGATATACAAATGTTGGAATTTCTTCTTATAGTCAAAATGATAATTTTCCTTCTAATATTGCAAATGGATTTCTTGCTTTGCAATCGAGTAACAAAGGATTGGTGATAAGTCGTACAACTTCTTCTCAGATTTTAAAACCTCTTGAAGGAATGATTATTTACGATACTACAGATAAATGTGTCAAACTTTATAATGGCTCTGCTTGGAGCTGCATCAAAAAATCTTGTAATAATTAAACAATAAACATGAAATTTTTAATATATCTATCTTTATTTGTTGCACTTGCAATGAATGAAGCGAAAGCTCAGTTAATTATAGCAACGGATGAAAAAAGTGTAAACACTACAGAATCAACACTTTTACAATTCGAAGACAATAATTCTAAAGGAATAATTTTACCTGCAAACACAACAACACCTACCGAAGTTACAAATGGTACTTTTATGTTTGATCAAACAGATGCTAAAGTAAAAATGTACGAAAACAATAGTTGGATTGATTTATCAGATACCGGAGATAAATCTTCAATCATTACGAATTCATCTGCTGATAATGGCGAGGGTGTAATAGTTGGTTCTGAAAAAACTGATGCAAAAGGAATTTTAGTTTTAGAATCAACGGATAAAGCAATGGTTTTACCTCGTGTAAACGACGTTGTCAATGATATTATTTCTCCTTATCCAGGACTAATGTGTTACGATATCACATCCAAAACAATTGCCTTTTTTGATGGTAAAGTTTGGAATTTTTGGAAGTAGAATTTAACTCAAACAAAAAAAAGCTTGAACAAATGTTCAAGCTTTTTGCGGAGAGTGAGGGATTCGAACCCCCGGAGGTGTGACCCTCAACAGTTTTCAAGACTGCCGCATTCGACCACTCTGCCAACTCTCCAATAACGCAGTTTATTGCGGTATTGCGAGTGCAAATATAGAACGCTTTTTCGTTTTTCCAAACTCTGAAAACAATTATTTTTAAAATAATTTTTAACAAAATGATTCTCAATAGAATATTTTTTATTATTTTTTTTTAAAAGAGTCATTTATATCTTTGTCTAAATTAATTATAGTCATGATTAGAAGAATTGAAGAAGTTGATTTTCCGAGATTGAGAGAGATTTGGGAAAGTGCAGTACTAAACACACACGATTTTTTAGCAAAAGAAGATTTCGAATATTATAAAGAAAATTTACCAAATTATTTTCCGCATGTAACTTTGTTTGGTTACGAGATAGAAAATCAATTGGTAGGATTTGTCGGTGTCGCAGAACAAAATCTCGAAATGTTATTTATTCACAATGATTTTCGACGAAAAGGAGTAGGGAAGGCGTTGTTGGATTTTTCTATTCAAGAATTGCATGTAAAATCTGTCGATGTGAATGAACAAAATCAGCAAGCAATTGATTTTTATTTAAGTCAAGGTTTTAAGGTTATTTCTCGTTCTGAAAAAGATGGTGAAGGAAAAGCTTATCCTATTTTGCATTTGAGTTTATAATTTCGGGAGAGTAGCTTAACTTTGCAAATCATTTTTTAGCCATGCATTCATCAACAGAATTATCATCAACTCAAAAAAATCGCATTCGTTTAGCTGTTTCGCTTTTCTTTTTTTCGCAAGGTTTAGCCTTTTCTTCATGGGCAAGTCGTATTCCGACAATCAAATCAGATTTAGGAATTTCAGAAGGACAATTAGGAACTTTGTTGTTGATAATGCCGATTGGTCAATTGTGTACAATGGCACTTTCCGGAAAATTAGTAGCGAAATTTGGAAGCAAAAATGTCTTACGAATAGTTGTTTTAATTTATCCTTTGATCCTTTGTTGTATTGGTTTGGCTCAAAATTTTTATCAATTAGGTGCTGTCTTATTTTTCTTTGGAGTAATCGGAAACATGTGCAATATTTCGGTGAATACGCAAGGCGTTGAGGTTGAGAAAATATATGGAAAATCGATTATGTCATCTTTTCATGGAGCGTGGAGTATTGCGGGTTTTACTGGTGCTTTGATTGGATTATTGATGATGAATTTGCATGTGAATACATTTTATCATTTTGTGATTATTTATGGCCTAATCATTTTGAGTTGGTTCATTAATAAAAAATATTTAGTCGATTCTACGCCAGCTCCAGCAAAGGAAAAGAAATCTATTTTCTCTAAACCAGATACAGTTTTGGTTCAATTGGGAATTATTGGATTTTTGAGCATGGCAACAGAAGGAGCTATGTTCGATTGGAGTGGTGTTTATTTCCAAGATATTGTAAAAGCACCGCAAAATTTGGTTGTCGTTGGTTACGCATCGTTTATGGTGATGATGGCAACAGGACGTTTTGTTGGAGATTATTTTATCAGCAAATACGGAAAACAACGCATCATGCAAATTAGTGGAATTTTGATGTTTTCTGGTTTGATGCTTTCGGTATTTTTTCCTCAATTTATTGTGTGTACAATTGCATTTATGATGGTTGGATTGGGCGTTGCGTGTAATGTGCCAACGGTTTATAGTGTAGCAGGAAAAAACAAAAATGTTAACCCAGGTGTTGCATTGGCAATGGTTTCGAGTATATCTTTTTTAGGATTTTTGATGGGACCTCCATTGATCGGATATATTGCAGAAGCTTTTGATTTGAGATACTCTTATGCCTTATTTGCTTGCTTTGGATTGATTATGGTTTTTATGGTTGGCAGAATGAAAATTTTTAAAGCAGAGTAAAAAAATAATGAAAAACTTGTAAAAAGTAAACATAATTATAAATTTGTTTTTTATTAAATGAAGTAAAACTATGTTTCGATTTTTAGTCAATAACAAGTTTTTTAATGTACTACTTTCAATTTCTTACATCCTCGCAATTATTGCGTTGTTAGTGATGTTTGGATTTGGATTTCCGGTTGTTTATAAACTTTATATCAATATATTTTTTATAATACTTTTGTCAATCGGAATTCTGAGAACTATTCTCAAATATATCTACTTTAAAGAAAAAATTATTCCGCGAGTTATCATTTTTGATATTTTAAGTATTCTGTTTATTCTTTATTGTATTAAAATTCAAGTCACCGATTATAGTTGGTTTTTTGTTAGTAAATATTTGCAATTTGCGATTGTACTAAAATTAATTCGAGAAATTGCTACGCCTAATTTTACATTCAAACGATCAGTTATTACGCCGCCGCAACTATTTATTTTCAGTTTTTTCATTTTAGTTTTTGGCGGAGCGTGTTTATTGATGTTACCAAAAGCAACTTATCATCCTATTTCTTTTTTAGATGCATTGTTCACGTCTACAAGTGCCGTTTGTGTAACGGGTTTAACGTCTGTTGATACCTATGTCACGTACACGCCAGTTGGTCATTTTATTTTGATGTTACTCATTCAAGCAGGAGGTTTAGGAATTTTGACTTTTGCCGGATATATTGCTTATTTTTTCAAAGGAAACAGCTCTTATGAGAATCAAATTGCCTTGGGAAGTATTGCGAATAATGACTCTTTGAGTGAAGTTTTTTCGTTTGTAAAAAAGATTATTTATTTAACTTTTGGAATCGAATTGGTGGGTGCAGCTTTAATTTATATTTCGATTGCACCATATAATATTAGTATTGTAGACAAATTATTTTTCAGTATTTTTCATTCTGTTTCGGCTTTTTGTAACGCTGGTTTTTCGACTTTGCCCAACGGTTTGATGAACAAAGGATTTGTACATAATTATGGTTTTCAGTCAGTTCTAATCACTTTGATTTTTTTAGGAGGAATAGGTTTTCCTATTTTGATTAATATTTTGCGTTATGTGGATTATTTAATTCGAAAATTAATCTCAAAAATTATTCACAACAAGAATAATCGTAAAAATTGGGTGTTTTCGTTAAGTTCTAAAGTAAATTTAATAACTTCATTAGTCATATTAATTATTTCTACGATCATTTTATTCTTCGAAGAATATTATTTGACATTAGGTCAACATCATGGTTTTGGTAAATTTATTTCGGCTTTATTTGTTGCAATGACGCCTCGTACAGCAGGTTTTAATAATATCGATTTTTCTCATTTACAGTTCTCATCTATCCTTTTAGTTATTTTATTGATGTGGATTGGAGCTTCGCCAGCTTCGACAGGAGGAGGAATCAAAACGAGTACTTTTGCCATTGCAATTCTTAATTTTATTAATATTGCACGCGGAAAAAATAAGATTGAAATTTATAAAAGAGAATTAAACCCGATTAATGTACAGAAAGCTTTTGCAACGATGACATTATCTTTTTTAGTGATTGGAACAGGAATATTTTTGATTACTAAATTTGATAATCATTTGCATCTCATTGATGTTGCATTCGAAGCTTTTTCGGCATATTCAACAGTTGGTTTATCTTTAAATTTAACACCAACATTATCCGATCCAAGTAAAATTGTTGTCATTACAATGATGTTTATTGGTCGTGTTTCGATGATTACAATTTTGATGGCTTTTTTCAAGAAAACGGTTTCGTCAAATTATCGTTATCCATCAGATGATATTTTAATTTAAAAGAAAATTATGAAAGTAATAATTATAGGTTTAGGAAATTTTGGAGCAGCGCTTGGAAAGAAAATGGTGAAACTTGGGCACGAAATTATTGGTGTTGATAATAATATACAACGTGTTGAAGCTCTGAAAGATAAATTGTCTTATACCATTTGTTTAGATGCCACAGACGAATTGTCTATAAACAAGTTACCGCTTAATAATACCGATATCGTAATTGTGAGTATTGGCGAAAATGAAGGCGCAAATATTATGGCGACGGCTATTTTTAAAAATAAAAATGTAAAACGTTTGATTAGTCGTTCCATAAATTCGTTGCACGAAAATGTATTGCAAGCAATTGGAGTGTCAGAAATTATTCGTCCCGAAGCTGAATCTGCGGAGCGTTGGACCAAAAAACTAAATGTAAAAGGTGTTGTAGATTCTTTTGAATTGAACAAAGAATACAGTATTATAGAGGTAGTGACGCCAAATGAATTGGTTGGAAAGACGTTTGATGAAATACAATTCAAAAAGCAACATAATATTTTGGTGATGACGATTATTAAAAATAAAGAAGAAGCAAGTTTCTTGGGACAATATAAAATTGTGCCAGAAGTACAAGGTTTTCCGTCATCTAATACGGTAATTACCAAAGATGATGTGTTGGTGATTTATGGTGCAAATCAAGAGATTTATAAGTTTTTGAAGAAATTTAATATTCAATAATCTTATGCTCATTTTTTAAGAGATAAGGCTTATGGAATTTTAAATAAAAAATAATTCCGATAAAATAGCAGACAACATCCAATACATCTGCTGTGTAATTTGAAGAAAATTTTGGCATAAGATATTCTAACAAAAAACTGAGAACAAACGCCGTAATGACTAAATAACTTGTAGGGTAAATATATAATTGATTGTTGTATTTTACTTTCGAAATGATATAACTTCCCAAATGTGTCATTGCAGGAACGGCAAAAATATCTGTCAGATAATGATTGAGATACTCAATTTCTATGGAATAAATTCGTGTAAGTTTGATAAAAATCCAACTCAGAATATAGAAACTAAAATAAGTATCAAATAGTTTCATCTATTAGACTACAACAAGAATTATTAACACACAAAAAGCTCCAAGAATCATCAAAAATAGGAAGAAAGCATCGTCTATTAATTTTTGAGAGGTACTTCGTTTGTCTTTTTTTTCTTCCATATGCTAACTTTGAGGCAAAAGTATTTAATTCATTTCGAATTGCATAAGACGAATGTCATTGTAAAGTTTTTAAAATTGGATAGATTATATCTTGAAAATATTTTCATAACTTTAAAAAAGTAAATGATTGATAATGAAACCACTTTTATTCTTTATTTTTCCAATTGCTCTTTTTGCGCAAATTAAGTCAGATTCAGTAAATGCTGATGTCAAATCTTCTCTTCTAAGAAGTTATTATCAAATGAATTCTATTGTTAAAGAAGAACAAAGATTTACACAATTAGATAATGAATTTAAAAGTTTAGGAATTAAAATTCGTAATGGTCAACGCCAAGAAGATTATGGTTATAAATGGGATTTTAATAAAAGCTCCGCTTATAATGTGGTTGGATCTATTTTGAATAATATATTAAATAAAAAAGCTCTGTCCGAAGACTGAGCTTTAAAATACTATAAAAATATATAAAAATTCTGAGCTTAGAATTTTATATCCTCTGTTGTTGCTATTAAATCTTGAATTGTTTCACGACGACGAATTAAATAATCTTTATCGTCAATTAACAAAACTTCTGCAGGTTTGAAACGCGAATTGTAGTTCGAAGCCATCGAGAAACAATATGCTCCCGCATTGTGGAAACACAACACGTCTCCTTCGCTAATTTCATTTATTTTACGATTCGATCCAAACGTATCTGTTTCACAAATATATCCCACAACTGTGTAATAACGGCTACGACCTTCTGGATTCGAAATATTTTCTATTTCGTGATGAGCACTATAAAACATTGGACGAATCAAATGGTTGAAACCTGTATCAATTCCAGCAAAAACAGTAGAAGTTGTTTGTTTCACAACATTTACAGTCGCTAAGAAAGATCCTGCTTCCGAAACCATATATTTTCCTGGCTCGAACATTAATGTCAAAGGCTTTCCGTACGCTTTTTCGAACTCATTGAAACGAGCTGATAAACGCTCTCCTAAATATTCAATATCCGTTTCGTCTGCTCCTGGATAATAAGGAACTTTAAATCCTGATCCAAAATCGATGTAAGATAAATTCTTGAATTCTGCTGCAACTTCAAATAAAATTTCAGCTCCTTGCAAGAAAACATCAATATCCAAAATGTCAGAACCTGTGTGCATGTGAACACCGTCCAAATGTAAACCAGTATTTTCTACAACACGTTTGATATGAGGCAATTGGTGAATAGAAATTCCAAATTTTGAATCAATATGCCCAACCGAAATATTTGCATTTCCACCAGCCATAATATGTGGATTAATACGCACACAAACTGGATATTTAGGGAAATCTTGACCAAAAGTTTCTAAAACCGAAAGGTTATCGATGTTGATACGAACACCTAAATCAATTGCTTTTTTAATTTCTGCATACGAAACACCATTTGGCGTATAAATGATTTCTTTTGGTTTGAAACCAGCCATTAATCCCAATTCTACTTCTTGAATAGAAACCGTATCCAATCCTGAACCAAGTGATTTGAAATACTTTAAAATATTAAGATTCGTGTTCGCCTTACATGCATAATTTAACTTTAAACGTTTGACTGTAGAAAATGCATTTGTCATCTTTTCATATTGCGATCTAATTTTGTTCGCATCATACACATACAGCGGCGCACCATATTTTTGCACCAATTCCAATAGACGTTCTCTATTCAGTTCCATTTTGTTTATTTTTTTGTTTAAAGTTAAATTTCAGTTGCCAAAATTACGGAATACAAATGGTTTTCTGAAGAAAATTCAGAATAAACTTATTATAAATCAATAATTTCGAATATTATTTAAAAGTTTGAAAAATATTTCGAATATTATTCGGGAATAAATGTTTTAATCCCTCCACCATTCTTTGAAGTGAAAGACAGAATCGTTCAAATTTAGTGGTTCACCGATCATTGGTGTCAAAATATCGAGCTTATTTTGCTTACCATTCGTCATAATTTTCTCCAAAGGTTCGTCCCAAGCATGTTTTGCCAAAGCAAATTTTGCAGCATGAACAGGAATAATATGTTTTGCTTTCAAATCATTGATAATTGCAGGCAAATCTGTAGGTAAAGCGTGAATATATTTCCATGCTTCGTTGTATTGACCATTTTCGAGAATCGCAAAATCAAACGGACCATATTTTTCTCCAATTTCTTTGAAATGCGTATCATAACCGCTGTCACCACCCAAAAATATTTTTTGCGTAGGTGTTTCCAATACATAAGAAGTCCAAAGTGTAGTGTTTCGTTTAAATTTTCGACCAGAAAAATGACGAGCTGGTGTAAAAGTTATTTTTAAGTTATTTTTTAAAGCTACACTCGTGTTCCATTCTTCTTCGATTAATTGATCGGGTGAATAATTCCACTTCTCAAAATGCGCACCAACGCCAAGCGGAAGAATCACTTTATCCACTTTTGAACGTAATTCTTTCACTGTTTCATAATCCAAATGATCGTAATGATCGTGTGAAATAACCAAATAATCAATCTTTGGAAAATCTTTTGCATGATACGTATTTGCTCCTTTAAACGCTTTATTGAAAATTGGTAAAGGCGAACCGTAATCACTAAAAACAGGATCGATTAGGAAATTAACACCATCCAATTGAATATAATAAGACGAATGTCCCAACCAAATAAACACATTTTCGGTTTTGTCGATTGATTTGATATCTGTTTGAATATGAGGAATAGAATCTTTTGGATTAAGTTTTGGATTTTTCGCACCAAATAAAAACGAAATCATTTCTTTTTGCATACTATAACCTTCTGCCATAGCTGGCGTATGATGTGTATTTTGAAATTGTCCGTCTTTGTACAACTTCGATTGTTTCATTCGTTCCAATCGTTTTCCAGTTGCATCAGCACCAAAAGTATCCATTTGTAGAATAGCAAAAGTTGCAATTACAAGAATTACAATCAAGCCTAATAGGAAGTAAAGCATTCGTTTAAAAATTTTTCGTTTATTGATTTTTTTCATTGATGGTCAAAATTATAAAATTATTGGATTGATTTTGAAATAATATATCTTAAGTAAACTGTAACATTTGTAACTTTCATTTTAATTTAGATTTACCAACTTTGTACACGTTTTAGAAAAAATACAAAATGGAATTTATCTTACAACCTTGGCCATGGTATATTGGCGGACCAATAATTGCGATTGTAATGCTTTTATTGATTTATTTCGGAAAAAGTTTTGGATTTTCATCAAATTTCAGAACGATTTGTTCTGCTTTGGGAGGAGGAAAATCATGTGATTTTTTCTCGTTTGATTGGAAAGCTCAAAAATGGAATTTATTATTTTTAGTTGGCGCAGTAATCGGAGGTTTTGTTTCGGTACATTTCTTATCAGATAATCAAATTCCTGAAATTTCAGATGCTACAATTGCAAAATTGAATACAATGGGATTCGAAAGTGCAGGAAAAGCCTATTCTCCAACCGAAATTTTCGAAACGATGTCTGTTAAAAATATTGCGTTATTATTTGTTGGCGGATTATTAATTGGTTTTGGAACGCGCTACGCAGGAGGTTGTACATCTGGGCATGCGATTTCGGGTTTAAGTGATTTGCAGTTACCTTCATTAATTGCTGTTATCGGCTTTTTTATCGGTGGACTTTTGATGGTTCACGTTTTGTTTCCTTTAATTTTTTAATCTCATGAGAAGTTTAGTTTATATCATATTAGGTGTTATCTTTGGTGTAACCATGTACAAGGCAGAAACAGCCTCTTGGTTTCGTATTTTCGAAATGTTCAATTTTCAATCTTTCCACATGTACGGATTTATCGGTTCGGCTTTGGTTGTTGGTTTGATTGGAATACAATGGATGAAAAAGAAAGAAGCAAAAGATATCGATGGTGAAAAAATTGTGATTCAACCCAAAACAAAATCAATTGCTCGTTATTTGATCGGAGGAATTTTCTTCGGATTAGGTTGGGCGTTGGTTGGCGCTTGTCCTGGACCAATATTTGTGCTGTTAGGCGCAGGAGTTTATCCAATTTTAATTACAATTGTAGGTGCATTAGTCGGTACATTTCTTTACGGAAAAATTAGAAACAAAATCCCACATTAAACATGATAAAAGAGAAAATAGAAGCAACTTATCCATATCAATTTGAAGACGAATTATTGAATGAAATTGATGAATTAGGATCTTTGATAGAATTTAAAGCGAATGATGTAATGATTGATTTGAACCAATTTATCAAGGGAATGCCAATTCTTTTGAGTGGTGCAATCAAGATTATGCGCGAAGATTTTGATGAAGGAGAACTATTGTTGTATTTTCTCGAAAAAGGTGATACATGTGCGATGACGATGGCGTGTTGTTTGGGTGATAAACAAAGTAAAATACGCGCTGTTGCTGAAACTGATGGAGAATTGGTGATGATTCCGATTGTAAAAATGGACGAATGGTTGGCAAAATATCCATCGTGGAGACGTTTCATTTTTGATAGTTACAATAATAGAATGGAGGAAATGTTGGTAGCAATTGACAATTTAGCTTTCAATGATATGAACGAACGTTTGAAAAAATATCTGTTGGATGTCGCAAGTATCAACAAAGGCAAAGTTGTGGTAAAAACGCATCAAGAAATCGCTTACGAGCTCAATACTTCTCGTGTTGTTATTTCTCGTTTGTTGAAAGCGTTAGAAAAAGAAGGTTTTCTTCAACTAAACCGAAACGAAATCACGATTAAGTAAGAAATTATTTAAAAAAATATATACAAAGGAAGCTCAGTTTTTGAGCTTCCTTTTTTTATTTGAAACAACTTATAGTAGAAAATTTTTCTAAAAATAATCTCATTTGTAACAAATGTTACAATCTATTTTGATACGGTCAATTACTTTTGTTTTTGTATTTCATAAAACAAATGATTGCCCGTATAGTTTATTTTGGATTGTTGCTATTTACTTTTTTTCCTTTTGTAGAGTCGTCTGTGGCGTTACTTTTAGGGATTGGTTATGGTTTAATTTTTCAGAATGAATTTGGGGAAATTTCAAAGCGATATTCAAAGAAATTATTGAATATAGCAATCATTGGTTTAGGATTAGGTTTGAATCTTCACGAGGCTATTTCGGTAAGTAAAGATGGATTTTTTCTCACTTTTATTTCTGTATTAAGTGTTTTTACATTAGGATTTGTATTCTACCGATTATTAAAAATCAACAAGAATACATCGCTGCTGATTACTTCGGGAACTGCTATTTGTGGAGGAAGTGCTATTGCTACAATTTCTTCGGTTTTACAACCAAAAGCCAATCAAATTACCATTGCCATGGCAGTTGTGTTTGTGTTGAATGCGATTGCATTAATGATTTTTCCATTTATTGGACATTATTTTAAGTTATCGCAATACCAATTTGGTTTGTGGTCTGCAATTGCAATTCACGATACAAGTTCTGTTGTCGGTGCTGCTAAACAATACGGTGAGCAAGCTTTGGAAGTTGCAACAACTGTAAAATTGAGCCGAACATTATGGATTTTTCCATTGGCTTTATTAATTGGTTATTTCAACAAAAAAGAGAACTCTTCTTACAAATTTCCTTATTTTATAATTGGTTTTATAGCAACAATGCTTATCGCTACTTATTTTCCTCAAGGCGAAAAAGTTTATCATATTTTACAAGGAATTTCGAAACAATTAATGATTGTTGCTTTATTTATGATTGGCTCGTTGATTAACTTACAATCCATCAAACAAGCAGGTTTTAAAACCTTATCATACGGAATTTTACTTTGGATTTTTATCTCCATTTTATCTTTGGTTTTGGTTTTAAATTATTTTTAAAATCTTTATTCTCTCTATTTTAAGTCTGTAACATTGGTTACTGTCGATTGTTTTTTAGCAACTTAACTTTGCTTAACAAATTAGAAAAAGGTTAAACCATAAAAATATTATCATATGTTTTTTCAACACATTTTTGAAAAGTCATTGGCACATTCAAGTTACCTTGTAGGTTGTCAAGCAAAAGGAGAAGCAATTGTAATCGATCCAAAAAGAGATATTGATACATACTTAAAAATAGCAGAAGAAAATAAGCTGAAAATTACGCATATTGCCGAAACACATATTCATGCTGATTATCTTTCTGGTAGCCAAGAGTTGGCTTATGTAACAGGAGCGAAGATGTATTTGTCTGATGAAGGCGGAGAGGATTGGCAATACGATTTTGAACATGTCGGATTAAAAAATGGCGATAAAATAGAAGTTGGAAATCTAATTTTTGAGGTGATGCATACTCCAGGTCACACGCCAGAAAGTATTAGTTTTTTGTTGACAGATACGCCTGCGACGAAAGAACCAGTTATGATTTTTACTGGAGATTTTGTTTTTGTAGGAGATATTGGTCGTCCAGATTTATTAGAAGAAGCAGCAGGATTAATTGGTACTAAAGAAGTAGGAGCGAAGCAGATGTTTGAATCGTTGAAAAAATTTCAAGCATTACCAGATTATTTACAAGTTTGGCCAGCACATGGAGCAGGTTCTGCTTGCGGAAAAGCTTTGGGAGCTGTAGCTAGTACAACGGTTGGTTATGAGAAAATCAGAAATTGGGCGTTGCAATTTGATTCGAATGAAAAAGGATTTGTTGATTATTTGTTGGCAGATCAACCCGAAGCGCCAGCTTATTTTGCAATGATGAAAAAGCTGAATAAAACAAAACGTCCTTTATTGATTGAAGTTCCGAAATGGGCTAAATTAACATACATCGAATTTGAAAAAGCGAAAGATTTTGGAATGAAAGTGATTGATGCGCGTATCAAAACAGATTTTTCTCAATTCCATTTACCAGGAACATTAAATATTCAAAACAATAAAACATTCAATACATGGATGGGTTGGATGGTAAATTATCAAGAGCCAATTGTATTGATTGTAGAAGAGGATGAAGTAGAAGAAATGACACGGAAATTGATGCGAATTGGTTTGGATAATGTCTATGGTTATATTACTCCAACTGATATATTGAGTAATTTTAGTTCTTTACAATCTTCTATTTTAATCGATGCAGATACAATGGAAAATTACATTGGAAATGATGAGGTTCAGATTTTAGATGTTAGAGGAGAAGCAGAATTTAAAGAAGGTCATATTGAAGGAGCGAAGCATATTTTTGTTGGTTATTTACCAAAAAGATACAATGAATTAGATCCAATTAAAAAAATTGCTTTGCATTGTCAAGCTGGAGATCGAGCAACGATTGCACAAAGTTTTTTGGAATCGAAAGGTTTTGAAGTTGAAAATTATAGTGGAGGAATTGCTGACTGGAAATTGAATCAAAAACCATTAGTTAAATAATATGTTTTTCAAAAGGATTTTAAAAATGTTGACATCAAATTCGAATGTAGAGAACTATCTACAAGAAGGTGCTTTATTGTTGGATGTTCGTACAAAAGCGGAGTTTTTGGCGGGACATCATGCAGGTGCGGTGAATATTCCGTTGCAAGAATTAGAAGTAAGATTAAAGGAATTACCAAGCAAAAAAATTGTAACAGTTTGTAGAAGTGGAGCTCGTAGTGCGCAAGCAGCAACAATTTTAAATAAAAATGGATTTGAAGCAATAAACGGCGGTCCTTGGCAAACAATAAAATAAGTGTAATAATATCTAAATTTTAAAATGGATTTATTGGATAAAATACAAGGAAATAATTTTTATTTGATTGATTTTTATGCAAATTGGTGTGCTCCATGTCAGTTACAACTTCAGTTTTTAGAAAATTTGAAAGAAAAATTTTCTGATAATGTAGAAATTATAAAAATAGATGTAGATAAAGAGAAAGTAAGTACTATTCAATTTGATGCAATGTATCAAGTAAATGGTGTACCAACTTTGATGCTTTTTCATCAAGGAAAGCTACTTTGGAAACATTATGGAGTAAAGTTTGAAGATGATTTACAGGAAATTGTAAAACAATTTTTGATATAAAAAAAGACAGTAGCTGCTTAATGATTCTTCTTAGAATCAAGTGCAACTACTGTCAAATTATTTTCTTATTCTTACTTTTTCTTCACGTATTTTTTTGGATTTTTCTTGAATTCAACTTTACAGCTTTTACTACAAAAACCATAAATTTTCTTTTGATAAATTGCGGTATCTGTTAAGAATTGTGCGGTATTCATTCCACAAATAGGATCTTTCTCGTTTACAACTTTTACTTTTAGTTTTTGTTGAGCAAAAATTGAAAAAGAGATGATGAAGAATGTTAATGTTAATATTTTTTTCATTGTTATTGATTTTTAGATTGAAATAAATTGT